>JBDLJZ010000018.1:0-14901 GCA_039714095.1 Nanobdellota archaeon
AAGAGAATTGAATTGATAAAAAGAAATGGGGATGAAATTCTTGGTGAGAAAGAGGTTAAAAATTTTCTAAAAAAGAAAAATTTGAAAGTTTATTGTGGTTATGAACCTTCTGGAGATATTCATTTAGGACATTTAGTAACTATGATGAAATTACTTGATCTTCAAAAAGCAGGAATTAAACCAATTGTTTTGTTGGCTAATTGGCATGCGTGGTTAAATAAGAAAGGTGATTGGGACTTTTTAGATAAACAAATGAATATGTGGAAAAAAGGAATGAAAGCTACAGGTTTAACTAAAGCCAAATTTGTTAAAGGAACTAGTTTTCAAAGAGAGACTAATTATATTAATGATGTGATGGTTATGGCTTTAGCAACTACAATTAATCGTGGTGTGAGAAGTATGCAAACTGTTGCAAGAGATATTGAAAGCGCTAGAGTTAGCCAGGTAATTTATCCTTTAATGCAAATTGAAGATATTAAATTTCTTGGTGTTGATTTTGTTGTAGCAGGTATGGACCAAAGAAAGATTCATGCGCTTGGAATAGAATTATCTTCTAAGATTGGTATGAAAAAAAAACCTGTTTTTGTTCACACAGGAATTATTACTAGTTTGAAAGGTCCTGGCGCTAAAATGTCTTCTTCAAAACCAGAAACAATGATTTCTATTAGAGATTCTAAAGAGACTATTAAAAAGAAAATAAACAAGGCTCATTGTATTGGAGGAGAAATTAAAGAAAATCCTGTTTTAGATATTTGCAGATTATTATTATTCCCTAAATTTGATAAAATTGAAATTAAGAGGCCTGATAAATTTGGAGGGGGGATAATTTATAATTCTTTTGAAGAATTAGAAAAAGATTTTTCTAAGAAAAAATTACATTCTTTAGATTTGAAAAACTCATGTTCAGAATATTTAGAAAAATTAATTTCTCCTATTAGAAAAGCTTGGAAATAATTATCTTGTCTTAAATTCCACAACATCTAAATCTTTTAATTTATGTTTTAATCCAATTTTTTGTCCTGCGAATTTTGAGGAAGGTCCCCAGATTTTTGTTTCTTTTACTTTTTTAGAAAATCCTTTAAGAATTTTTTCAGCAACATCAAAGACAGTTGAATTTTGTTTCATAATTATTGGTTTTGGAGATTTTTCTTTATGAGGTTCTTTTGTATAAACTCTTATTTTATTAAAACTTTGAAATATTTTATTTTTTAATTCTTTTATACCTTCTTTTGTTTTTGTTGAAATCAAAACAAAATTATATTTTTTTGATTTTAATGTTGCGATTAATTTTCTTTTTCCATTTTCTGATAACTTATCTATTTTGTTAAATACTATTATCTGTTTGCCTTTGGTTTTTGTTAAATGTTTTTTTATTTCAGTTATTTCTTCTATTTTATCTATAATAATTAATAGTGTGTCTGCAGAATTTATTAATCCTTTATCAAAATATTCTGAATTAATTGCAGGATTTTCTATTAATTGCATATTAATTCCTTCAAAATTCATCATCCCTATAATTGGTTTTTGGGTTGTGAATTCTATTTCAGATATTTTCGGTTGCGCATTTGTTAAAATGTTAAGAAGTGTTGATTTTCCTAAATTAGTTTTTCCTATTAAAACAATTTGCATATCTTCTTTTTTTATTCCTATTTGTGTTGATTTACCTGATTTTTTATTTTTTATAATTTGTTCTTGTAATTTTTTTAGACGAGTTCTTAAGTTTGCAAGCATGTTTTCAGATGATTTATGTTTTGGACATTCTTTAATCATTTCTTTTAAACAAATTATTTTTTCTTCATCTGATTCCGCAGCTAAAAATTTTTCTTGTGCTTTGTTGAAAAACGGAGATGCATTAGTTGTCATTTTCTTTTATTTTCCAGATATATTTTTTACCAAGTCTTTGTTTAATTACTTTTTCTTGTTTTTCTAATTTTTTTAAATGTTCTAAAACAACATCTGTTCCAGTATTTGTAATAAATTGCAAATCTGTTGTTGATGAATTTGGATTTTCTTTTAAATATTTTAATATTTTTTCTTTTGGTTTTTTCTTTCTGTGATTATGACCAAGATTAATATATTTTTTTGATCTATTAATATGGAATTTTATACATTTTTCCTTATATGAATTTATTAATGGTCCTGCTAGATCATGAATTTCTTGAAGTCCTTTTATGTTTATTCTGAATTCAAATTGAGGGGAAGCTTTTATCCCTCTTTTTAGGCTATGTTGAATACTGACAGATGATAATTTTTCATTGTTTGTCCAATTCCATTTTTTTGCTATTTTTAACATGAATTCTAAAAAATCTTTATATTTTTCACTCATACACAAAGAAGGTCTTCCTCCTTGAATTCCTCTAAATTCTAAATCCATACTGATAATAAATGCTCCTGCCGCCAATTTTTTATTTTCTAGTAAATTATTTAATTCAAATTTATTTTTGTTTATTGGAATTTTTTTATATTGCTTTAAATGATTAATTCTTTTAATAGCAGTCTCAAAAGAATATTTATTAGAAATTTTTCCTATTTTAGATAGAATGTGATTTATCCAAATTGGAGAAAAAAAGAGTACATCTTGATTGCTATATTTTTCTTTTTTAGGTTTATTAAAAGTTTTACCAATGAAATTTATTTTCTTTTTATTTTCCCAAAATTTCGTTATCTCAAAAAATTTATTCACAAATTCTGGATCTTTCATTTTTAATCTTAATGAATGAAAACATAAACATTTGTAGATTTTATTTTTGTATTTTTTAATTTGAATATGTTCTGTTGGTTTACTCATTTCTTCAATATAAATTATTGAAGACATAAGACAATAAATTTTCTAATTTTTTTTCATAGAATTATAGATAGACATAATAAGAATAACCTTTTCTACTATTTATATGTTTTAGTGCTAACTTCTATAGATTAATCAAACTTAAAAATTTTGTGAAGATAGATGTTTTTTTGAGAATGATTTGGGAAATGTTTTTAAAAGTTAAATTATTGTATCTTATATGAGAAAGAGTTTGATAGTTTGTGGATTTTTTTTTATTTTATGTTTGTCTTTGGTTAGTGCTGAGATTCTTCATCTTGAAAAGAATGAACTTGAAGATTCAACTATTAAGCAAGAAATACAATCTGCAGAATACTCTACAATAAACCCTTTTTATTGTGGTGCTCCTTGTAAGCAGGTTGTAGAAGGAAGTCCTGTGTGGTGTTCCGACGAATATACTTTTGGACAAGGTTTAGTAAAAAAGGATTTTTGTTGGAGGTTTAATAGTCCTTATTGTAATTTTAGTTGTGTGAATGAATCGCAGAATACTTTTGTTAAAAAAGTATGCCCTGATTTGACAGGTCTTTATTTAAGATGTATAACTCCTTCGGGTCAATCATTAAGTACTTGGTGTGAAAATCAAAAAAATTGGAAATATTATACAGATCCTGATAGCTCAGCTGATGAAGATTTGTATAAAGGAGATACTTCTTGCTCCAAAATTGTAATTCCTTTTTCCGATAATCAACAAATATGTGGGGATGGTATTTGTGCGGAGATTGA
This sequence comes from Nanobdellota archaeon, assembly GCA_039714095.1. Taxonomy (GTDB): domain Archaea; phylum Nanobdellota; class Nanobdellia; order Pacearchaeales; family GW2011-AR1; genus JAUVHP01. The sequence continues at coordinate 3,548 of JBDLJZ010000018.1, forward strand.
AAAAGAAGAAATTTGTAAAAACAAAGAGATTTGCTATCCTGCTTGTTATAGTGATTGTGGAATAATTAAACAAACTTTTGGCTCAGATTCTGCAAGAGAAATTGAATTTTTTGGAACGCCTGTGACAAAATTTGAACTTGATGAAGGAGAGTGTGAAGGGAGCATTTGTTTGAAAAATGTTAATTTAGAAGGGGTTGAAATAACTTATAATGATGATTCTATTTTTATCGATAAATTAAATGAACCTTATTTTGTTTCCCAAAATAGTGCATACATTGTTTTAACAACTGATTCTTTATTTATAGTTCGTGCCCCTTCAGAAGAGTTTATTGAAGCTAATTCAGATATTATTTCAATAAATAATACTTCTTTTTTTGAGAATATAAAATCTTGGTTTAGTAATTTGTTTAGATAAACTTAAATTCTTTTTCTGCTTTTGCATATTTAGGATCATTAATGTTTATTGGCATAACCTCTATAAATTAATCAAACTTAAAAATTTAATTAAAAATTTTTAATACTCCTTATAAAGAAGTGTCGCACTTCGTGGTTATTTTTGAAAAATCTTAAATAATCTAATTTCAAAAATGATTCATGAGCAAAGAACAATTAATTGAAAAAATAATGCAGAAAAAGGAATTTTCACAACTTCCAAAAAAAGATGTTGAATTAGTTTTAGAAAAATTTGACAACAATAAATATTTGGATGAAGAGAAAATTAAATTATCAAGGGATTTGCTTAGAAAGATGTATACTGCTTTTGTTAGCCCAAAACTTTTGAACATTAAAGACAAGGATGAAGAATGGTTTTTGAAAAAACATATTTCTACTAAAGAAAGATTTGGGTTTTATTCAGAACTTTACAAAAGATTGCTAAAAAATTTTGAAGGTGAAATAACTGTTTTTGATTTAGGTGCGGGAGTAAATGGTTTTAGTTATAATTATTTTAAAAGAGATGTTAATTATGTTGGGGTTGAAGCAGTTGGACAGCTGGTTGATTTGACGAATTTATATTTTAATACTCTAAAGAGCACGAGTAAAAATAAAATAAATGCCAAAGCAATTCATGAAAGTCTGTTTGAATTAGAGAAAATTAAAAAAATAATAAAAAAAGAAAGAGGGAAAAAAATTATTTTTTTATTCAAGACCTTAGACTCTTTAGAAATGTTAGAGAGAGATTATTCTAAAAAATTATTAAAAGAAATTGTGCCATTGGCTGAAAAAGTTGTCATAAGTTTTGCCACACGAAGTTTGATTGTAAGAAAAAAATTTAATGCTAAAAGAAGATGGCTAACTAATTTTATTGAAGAGAAATTTAATATTTTAGATAATTTTGAATTGGGAAGTGAGCATTACATAGTTTTTTGTAAAAAGTGAAAACTTTATAATGTCTTTTTTATTAGTTTGGTTATAATTAAATTAAAAAGGAGTGTAGATGGAATCTGCTAGCGAACAAAAAAATATAAATGGAAAGCCACAAGGTATAGCGCAACCAGCAAAAGCTATAGAAAATCCAATGTCTGAAAATGGAGAATCTGAGAAAATGTCTTTTTTTAAGAAATGGTGGTTTTGGGCTGCAATTGGGGCAGTGGTTGTAATAGGATTATTAGTTTTTTTCTTATTTTAATTTTGTAATTATATTTATATAGTTCTATATTTCTTTTAGTTTATGAATTTTGATTTTAAGAGAAGAGTTCTTAGTAATGGAATGACTGTTATTCTTGAGAAAAGAGATTTACCTATTGTGAGTGTGGCCTTTGCTGTTCGTAATGGGGCAATTAATGAGTCTGTTGAAGAAAAAGGAATCTCTCATTTTATTGAACATCTTTTATATAAGGGAACTTCTAAAAGGAGTGCTAAACAGATAGCAGAGGAAATTGAAAAATCAGGTGGAGAGTTGAATGGTTTTACTGGAGAAGACGTTACTGCTTTTTGGTGTAAGATGCCGTCTGAAAGTTTGAATTTGGCTTTAGATGTTTTAAGTGATATAATTAAAAATTCTTTATTTGATGAAACAGAATTAGAAAAAGAGAGGAAAGTTATTTTTGAAGAGATTAAGCTTTATCATGATAGCCCAATCCATTATGTTTATAATGAACTCCAAAAATACCTTTATGAAGGAACTTTAAGTATGTCTATTCTTGGGAGTGTTGAGAGTTTGAATTCTATTAATAGAAATAAGATTGTTGAAAAGTTTAAGAAAATTTATTCTCCAAATAATTTAATTTTGTGTGTTGTGGGGGATGCTGATTTTGATGGCCTTGTTGAATTTGCAGAAGAAAATTTTAGTAAAGAAAAGGGAGAGATTCCTAAAATGGAAGTTAAAATGAAAAATGGTTTTGCAATTGAAAAAAGAAAAGGAATTGACCAAGCAAATTTAATTTTAGCGTATCATGTGCCTTTGGCTGTTGATAAAAAAAGTTATGCTGCGCGAGTTTTGAATGTTATGATGGCAGACGGTTTATCTTCTAGATTATTTCAAGAGATAAGAGAAAAAAGAAATTTAGCTTATGCGATTAAAGGTGGTTCTGAAGTACGAAATGATTTTGCATACAACATGATTTATGTTGGAACAACTAAAGATAAAGTTGAAGAAGTTAAAAACTTAATTTTAGAAGAATTTGAAAAAATAGCAAAAGATTTTGAAGAGAAAGAATTGAAGGATGTTAAAAAACAAATGATTGGTAATTATAAAATTTCTATGGAGGATTCTCAACACCAAATGGTGAATTTACTTGGTACAGAAATTGAGGGCGATGCGTCTAAATTTTATGAATTTGAAAAAAATATTTCTGAAGTTACAATTGAAGAAGTTAAAGAATTAGCAGAAAAGGTTGGGAAAAAATATAGTTTTTTTGCTTTGGTTCCTGAGGATTAATCTTAAAAACTCGTTTTCTTGTTTGATTTTATGAAAATTATAAATGTTCCCGGAATTAATGGACTTGGTAAAACTATTGGATGTGATGAAGCTTTTGATTTTATTTTGGAGGCTATGAAAGATATTCATTCTAATGAAGAAGGCAAATTTTTAGAGATGGATTTGTTAAATATCGGAAAAATAAAGATTGATTATAATAATCTTGAGTTAAGTAATGAATTAATTTATGAAAAAGCTTTTGAATTTTTTGGGAAAGAGAGGGCATTAACACCACAGGTGTATACCCAAGGGGCACGAGAACCTCTACGAGGCCCCGAAAAATCTTCTACGAAAATTTTTACTAAGGGCAAAGTTTTATTTGTTGGAGGGGACCATTCTATAAGTTATTCTTTGACTAGGGCATTTTTTGATAGTTGTCAGAATTCTGGAAAAGAACCTTGTCTTATTGTTTTTGATGCGCATGCTGATTGTATGGAACCTATGAATGAGCCGACACACGAAGAGTGGTTGAGAAAATTAATTGAAGATGGTTTTCCTCCACAAAATGTTTTGCTAGTTGGGGTGAGAAATATATGGAAAAGTGAATTAGTTTTTTTAAAAGAAAAAGGAATTCGTGCAATTAATTTTAATAGATTTTTAGGAAATATTGAAGAAGTTTGTGATTCAATTATGGAATTTGCAAATGGAAAAGAATTATATGTTTCTATTGATATTGATGTAATTGACCCTGCTTTTGCTCCTGGAACAGGATATAGAGAAATAGGGGGTTTAACAAGTCGTCAATTTATTTATTTGATTCAGAGAATTAAGAAAATGAAAAATTTATGTGCTGTTGATTTAGTTGAAATTAATCCTGAAAAAGATAGAGATAATTTGACAGTTAAATTAGGTGCTAAGATTATTTCAGAGTTGATTTAATATATTCTGGAGTATATATTTTTTTAAAAAGAATTTTTTAATTTATTTTGTGATGGTTGAAACAAAAGATTTTGTTAAGAGAGACATCATTTCTATGAATGATTTTTCAAGAGATGAAATTGATTTTGTTTTAGATTTTGCACAAGATGTAAAAGATAATCCTTTTAATTTTAGATTTTATATGAAAAATAAAATTATGTCTCCTTTATTTTTTGAAAATAGCACGAGAACTTCAACGAGTTTTCAAATGGCAATGTTGCATATGGGGGGGAGTGTTATGGATTTTGATGTTGCCACGAGTTCTGTTAAAAAAGGTGAGACATTAAAAGATACCCTTATGATGATTAAAGGTTATAATCCAGATGTTGTTGTTTTGAGGCATACAAATGGTGGCTCTGCGCGTTTTGCATCAGATGTTTTGGATTGTCCTGTAATAAATGCAGGAGATGGACAAAATCAACATCCAACTCAGACAATGTTGGATCTTTTTACAATTAAAGAAATTAGGGGGAATATTGATGGAGTAAAGATTGCCATGGTTGGGGATTTAAAATATGGTAGAACTGTGCATTCTTTAACATTAGCCCTTGCAAAATATACAAATTGCAAAATTTATTTTGTTTCTCCAGATTCTTTGAAAATTCCCAAAACTATTTTAGATAATTTAAAAAATAATGAAATTGATTTTCATGAAAATAATTTTTTTGAATTTCAAGATATTTTAGAAGGAGTTGATATTGTTTATATGACTCGTATTCAACGAGAGAGATTTCCTGGAGGGATAGGTGGAGAACAAGAATATCAAAAAATAAAAGGAGATTATTGTTTAAATAAAAATATGCTTAAAAATGTGAACCCTAATTTAAAAATTATGCATCCATTACCAAAAGTTTTTGAAATTGACTCTGAAATTGACAAAACTTCTTTTGCTTATTATTTTAAACAAGCGGAAAATGGAATTTATATTAGGAAAGCTTTACTTAGTTTAATACTTCAAAATGAAAAATGAAAATAATATTGTTGGCAGAATAGAAAATGGTGTTGTAATTGACCATATTCCAAAAGGAAAAGTTTGGCAAGTTGTTGAAATATTAAAAGAAGAGTTAAAATTAGCCAGAGTTTCTCTTGCAGATAATTGTGTTAGCAATAAAATTTTAGGAGGAAAGGGACTAATTAAAATTGAAAATTTTTATCCATCTTCTAAAGAGTTAAATCTTGTTTCACTTGTTGCCCCAGAAGCTACTATTACAATTCTTCGTGGAGGAAATATTATTGACAAGAAAAAAGTTGAAATTCCTAAAATTCTTGAAGGAATTATTTCTTGTTCTAATTCTAATTGTATTTCTTCTCAGGAAAATGAGAATATTATTTCTAAGATTTTTTTTAATGAAGGAGTTTTTTCTTGCTATTATTGCGAAAAAAAATTTGGAAAAGATAAAATTAACTTTGTGAAGAGTTAATAATTTTCTTTAAGCAAATTAAATATTTCTGCTTTTTTTCCCATAGTTCTTTGTAATTTTTCTTGTGAAGCATTGAAAATATTTTTTAAATTTCCAAATTCTTCTAAAAGTTTTTTTGCATTTTTTGGTCCAATACCTGAAAAACTTTCTAAAATAAATTGCATTTGTTCTTTTTTATTTAGATTTTTTTTGGTCACATTTAGCGAAGCTTCTTTTTGTTTTTTCTTTGATAAAACTTCTATAAATTTTGCTGTATCAAATGAATTTTTTGTGAAGATAACTGGAATTTTATGTTTGAGTGTTATTGATAAAAGAAACCCTCTTATGGCATTTGCATTTATGCCATTGCGAGGACACCCCCTGGTTTCCTTCGCGTAACCTTCCTCTAAACATTGAAGGGCGGCATCTTTTTGTGCAATCCGACGGATATCACTATTGAATTTGAAATTATCTTCATACAATTCTCTATTTTCAAATCCTTCTATAATTATTAATCTATTTTCATATTGTTTTAATTCTTCAATCTGATTGAATATTCTTTTATTTATCATAGAAGAATAAAAATCAGAAATTGTTTTTCGTTCTATTGCAATATCATTTACAAGATAATCTGCAACTTTTAGTTCTCTTAGTTCTGTTTCAAAACCTAACTTAATTAATGAGGAAACCACGAGAGAATTTTTTTCCCTATAATCAATTATAATTTTTGGTTTTGGGATTTCTTTTTTTATTTTTAAGGGTTTTTTTGAGAAAATATCTAAAAATGGTTTTGTCATTAATTTTTTTAGAAATGTTTGTTTAAATGTTTTTAGGATTAATTATAATTTCCTCTGAAATTCCAATTTTCCATTTTGTAATTCTTTTTTTACAGAATCAATTGCTTTGTGCATACCTTTTTCTCTTGCTCTGGAAATAAAATAATGTCTTTCATCACGCGTGTTTTTTGTTATTAACATTATAAGTTTTCCTTTTTGTAGTCGTGCTGTTCGTCCTGCTCTTTGAATTGCTCTGATTGCTGAAGGTATTGGTTCATAGAAAATTACTGCATTAACTTCTGGAATGTCTAATCCCTCTTCAGCAATACAAGTCGCACATAAAACATTTGTTTTACCAGATGAAAATTCTTGTATTATTTTTTTTTGTTCTTTTTGATTTAATCCTATTCCTTCTTTTTTTGCTTGTCCGACAAAAACTTTTGCATTTATTTTTTCTATTTCATTAATTTTTTTTGAAATAGCTGTAGCAGTATCTCTGAATTGTGTAAAGACTATTATTTTTAGATTTGGATTTTCTAATTTTTCTTTGTGAATTATTTCTTTTAATTTTTCAAGTTTAGGGTGTTCTTGATTTTTTGTTAGGAGCTCATTTGATTGCATATAAGAAAAATTAAATTCTGGTTTTGAAATGAGTTTAATAACTCCTTTAGATTTTTTTTGAGCTGCTTCATTAAACAATTTTTTTAGATACTTATTAAAACTTGTAAGTGTTTGGGTTTCTAAAAGTTCTAAAGCGTGTTGAATTTTTATTGCTTGTGCACAGGCAGATGCCCCCAACATATAATTATAATTTTTATTTCCTCTTGCAATTGTTGACATTATTTTTTTTTGTAAATTAATAAGTGCTATTTTTGAAACAGGTCCGAACAAAACATTTCTGAATTTTAGTTCTTCCACATATCTATTAAAAAGTTTTAGCATCACGTGTCTTATTTCCTCAAATTCTGATGGAAATTCTAAATGTATTTTTTTAAATTTTAATTCTTGAATATATCTTTTTACGTCTGCACTTTCTCTTGTTCTTAATTCTACTTTTTCTATTCCCAAATTTTTGCATATTTCTTTTATTTTTTTTGTTTCACTTCCAGGAGAAGCTGTTAATCCAACAATTCGCTGATTTATTGCTTGAGATTTGTATTTTTGCGCAATAAAATTATAATCATAATTTTTTACGCATCTGTGAGCTTCATCTTCTACTAAAAGAGATACATTGTTTAGATTGTAATGGTTTTTTTTCAAGTCGTTTGCAACGCACTGCGGGGTTGAGAATATTATATCTGCTGTTTTCCATATTTTTTTTCTTTGTTCTGCTTTTATTTCTCCTGTAAAAAGTTGCATGTCTGCGAAAAGTTCTGGAAGATATTTTTTGAATGAAATTAAATGTTGTTCAATTAAGGGTTTTGTTGGAGCAAGGAAAATGATTTTTTCTGTTGGAAATTTTTTCATTCTATCAATTACAAGCATTAAAGCAATTAGGGTTTTACCCAAACCAGTTGGCAAAATAACTAAACAATTTTTTTCTTTACATGTTTCAAATATTTTTTGTTGATATTCTCTTGGAGTTATATTTTGTAAGAAATCCATCTATTGGAGAAATATAATGAGTATAAATAATTTTATATTAAATTACAAAAAATACAAAACCCATGCCAATTAAAATTAATGATGTTAAGAAACTCCAAATAATTATACTTCCAAAAAATATTTTATTTCCATCTAGATTTGAAATAGGAATCATATTAAAAAATGCATAAAATATATTTAGTCTTGAAAATTCTGTTGCCCCAATTAAATATCCTATTGTTGCAAAAATGAGATTTATGATTATTCCTGAAGCTGCAATAAGTCCTATGTGGAATTCAGTCATTTCTGAGAATGAATAAAATCCGTGCCTTTTTGCAGTTCTGTATTTTCTTGCTTCAACATCAAAAACAAGTGATGCCATCCAATTCATATATCCTAAAGAGAGAACTTTTACTACTAAGGGCATAATTGCTCCTAAGGGTATTGCTTGTTTGAATTTTCTTGAGGGATGAAAAAATCCTCTTGACAATGCTCCAAAAAAACCATGCCTTTCCATTTCCCAAATTTTTGTTTCCACTTTAGCTTCAAAATAATAACCTATCATTTTTTTTGCAACTACATTTATCATAATAATTAAAAACACAAAACCTAATGTAGTTAGAAAGAGTTCTATTGATTGAAGGAGGCTTATTGAAAATGCAAGAATAATTGTTATAACTATTATAGATATGATTTCTTTTTTTGTGAGCATATACTAAATTATGGAAAAGTATTTAAATAAGTTTAGTTAATTTTTTATATGCGTGTGAAAAAAATAACCGAGGCGATTAGAACAAAAGTCTATACAGATTCAGGAGATTTTTTTGGAGAGATAGAAGAAGCAAATTTGTGTGACAATAAGGTTGATGGTTGGAGAATAAGAGTTGATGGAGGGATGAGTTCTTTAATCGGTGGAGCAAGAGGGGTTATTATTCCTCACCAGTTTATCAAGGCAATTAATGATATTGTTATTATAAATAAGGTGGCTTTACCAAATCCTGATTCAGATTTTGCTGATATCTCGGATGAGTTAGTTTAATAAATGGTACAAGTAAATTATAAATTTTCATGGTTCCATTTTACAATGGCGGAAATAAAATAAAATGGTACAAGAAACAATTTTGCAGCACTGGGTTTTTACTCAATTTATTTTACCTTTTTTACTTATTTGGACAATTGTTTTTGCACTTTTACAAAAAACAAAAATTTTAGGAGAAAGTAAACAACAGCTTGATGCTATTGTGGCATTTGTTATTGGTTTAATTTTTGTTGGAGCTGTTTTTCCTAAGGTAGTTGTTGGAAATTTAATTTTGTTTTTGACTGTCTCAGTAATTGTTATGTTTGTTGGGCTTTTGCTTTGGGGATTTGTTTCTGGAGGAGATTTTAAAGCAAATATCTTGAGCCATAGTGGTGTAAAGTGGGTTGTTGGAATAGCATTATTTTTAGTTATGATTGGAGCATTATTTTGGGCAACTGGAATTTGGGACGAGGTTTTAGATATGTTGTTTAAACAATCTTGGAGTTCTTCGTTATGGACTAATGTTGCTTTTATCGCAGTAATTGCTGCAGCGTTGGCAGTTGTTTTAAAGGGTGCTAAATCTTAGAAAGATATTTTTTTAAAAAATTTTGTTTGTTGATTTTATTGCCCAACCCAACCACAATCCCTAATTGCAAACAAAATTTTCTAAATTGATAATATTTAGTTTTTTAATCTTAGAAAGATATTTAAATTAGTTTTCATATTTGTTTTTATGTTAGGGATATTTTTACAGACTTATGGAGCTGGTTCTTTTGAGAATTTAATCAGTCAATTAGAGCAGGCTGGAACTTTTACTTATGTTTTACCATTTTTATTTATTTTTGCACTTGTTTTTGGAATTCTTTCTCGAACTAAAATTTTTGATAGTAATAAAGGGATAAATGTTATACTTTCGCTTGCGGTTGCATTAATGGCCTTGCAAACAAATTATGTCTCTAATTTTTTTGAAATTATCTCTCCGTTATTAGGTGTTGGTTTAGTTGTCTTATTAGTTGTTGTAATTTTTCTTGGACTTGTTGCTCCAAAGCAGGCGTGGTTGGTTTATGTTGTTTTTGGAGTTTCTGCAATTATTTTAATTAATATTCTTTTAGGAGTTGCCCAAGCTACTGGTTCTGGATGGTATGATTGGTGGTTACAGTGGAAAACACTTATCATTGGGATAACTGTTTTGTTGGGTATTGTTTTTTCAGTAATTGGTGCAACTAGTAAAGAAGATACCCCTTTTGAGACAATTGCAAGTAAATTGTTAAAGGGAATAACTAGTGATTAATTTTTTAAATATTTTTTTAGAAATTTCATATTTATAAATTCCATCTATAAGCCAAACATAAATGTTTGGAACCCTCTCAATTTTATTTGTGTAGCCGAAAGGTTTGGTAAATATAAAATTTTGTTGAGAGTTATTAAATTAAATAATTTTATTTAGAAATTTTTTTCTTTGAATTTATTGGTTTTGAATTTTTGTCTGCAACATTATTTATCATTTTTCCAAATGAATCTTGCATCATTGATATTTCCTTTTTTATTTCTCCCAAGTTTTGTCCATAGGAGCCGACTTTTTCTAAAATTGTTATTTGTAATTTATCTATCATTGTTTCTATTTTTTTTAGACGTCCATCTATATTATCTACTTTTGTTTTAGTGAGTGTTTTGAATTCATTTAATTCTTCTAATTGGTCTTCTATTTTTTTTGTTTTTTCAGAAAAAACCTGTTCAGCAATTTCCATAATTGTGCTTGAATCAAAACCTCCTTCTTGTGGTGCATATCCTTGATTATATTCTCCTTGAGGGTAATATTCTTCTTGTGGAGCATAATTTTCTTGTCCACCATATCCTTGACCTTCTTGAGGAGGATATTCTTGTATTTCTTGTGTTGTTGGTTGTTGAGAATAACTTTGATTTGGTGAAGGAGGGATAGAATCTCCTGTAACAGCATTTTTTATTTCTGCTTGACTCAGTGCAGTATTTATTTCATTTGGAGAGATTCCTTTCTGTTGAAGTTCATTGATAATTTGGTTGTCTCCCATTCCCTGGTTTTTTAATTGCATTACTTGTTCTAATACTGCCATTGCGAGGACACCCACTGGTTTCCTTCGCTTAACCTTCCTCTAAACATTGAAGGGTGGCATCTTTTTGTGCAATCCGACGGATACCACATGGCAAAAGAAATTTTTATTTAATTGAATGAATTTCATATTAATTATTGGTTATTTATGTTTTTTAATTTTTCTAAATCACTTTTTCTGACAAAGTAGAAGAAAACGGCGTTTTCTTTTACTAAATCTTTCCTTTTGCAGTGAAGCTGAGTCATCTGAATTGCCTCCGATGGATGACAGATACATTCAGGATTGATCCACTTACGAATTTGTTAAACATTTTTTAATTTTTCTAAATCACTTTTTCTGACAAATTCTAATGGTTGGAACATTTTTGCTTGTTTTGTTAAAATTTCTAAATCTTCTTTTTTTGCAAATTTTGAAAATTCTGCTGAAGCAGTTTCTAAAAAAGATTTTATTCTTACGAGATCTTGTTTCATCATTTCAATATCTTTTTTTATGTCAAGCATTTTTTGGGCATTTTTATCTTTTGTATCAATTAAATTTTGTCCTATAAGAAGTAATCTATCTTTCAAAATTCTCTGTTTTTCTTCTAAGTCTCTTAATTTTAAATTAGGATCTATATAAGTTTGTTCAGCATAACTTTCTTGTTCATTCACCATA
>JBDLJZ010000019.1:0-14894 GCA_039714095.1 Nanobdellota archaeon
GGAGCTTAAAGAAAAAATAATAATTTTGGAAGAGCTTGATGTTGGAGCTAAAAAGGGACAAGAAAGAATTAAAAATATTGTGATTAATAGTCGGGAGATATATATAGAATCTGTGGGAGACTTAATTGGAAGATTAAATAATTTAGAAGAATCTAAATTGGAGAAATTTGCTGAGAAGATAAATAAGATTTTTTTTGATTTTAATAAAAGTTCGTTTAAAAATTATGAAAGAACTACTATTTTGATTGGAAAAGAGATGGCGAGTATAAAAGAGAGTCTAAAAATTTTTTCTAAAGATTTATTGAGAATTTTTGAAGAAAATAAACATATTATAGATTCTTTTGATAATTTTTTGAAGATTAAAGAAAAATTGGATGTAATTAATTCAATTAACAAAACTTTAAAAGAGATTTGAGAAAAAAAATTGGATTTGAATAAAAACATAAATAGGTATGGGGAAGAAAATAAAATTTTAAAACAAAATTTGGAGGAAATTAAAACTAGTTCTGATTATTTAGAAAATTTAGCTAAACAAAAAAAAATTGAATTTCTAAAAGAAGAATTAAGAAATAATATTTTTGGATTAAAACAACTTCTTGATTTTAAGGCTTTGGGTAGTTTCTTTCATATAAATCCTAAGCAAATGAAAATGGTTAAAGATTGTAGAGAAAATTTTCAAACAAATTTTAGAAAAGATAATGGAAAAATGATAATTGATTTATTAGACGAAGCTAAACTAAATAATAACGCAATTTTAGAAAAAATAAATTTAATTAAAACCAAAATAAAAGAAATTTCAGATTATGAAAAAGACATTAAAGATGATAAAACTCAAAGATTATATACTCAAATAAAAGGGATAATTATAGAAATTGATAATTTGAAAATTGAGGGAATTAAAGGGAAAAAAAGAGGAGAGAAACTTAGAGTAAATAAAAAAGAATTAGTTGATGTTTTGAGTTTGGAGCTTGAAAAAATGGGTGTTGAAATCATATGAGGCTGTGTTTTTTATTTATTCAAAACTTATATATACTCAAAAAATTATAATTTTTGAATGGTAAGAAGAAAAAGAACTAAAAAAAATAGGCATGAAAAAATGCACAAAAAATTAATTCGTGGTAAAAAACCTATGGGTATTGAGCAAAAGAATGAGAGAAAAAAGCTTATAGAAGATAGTAAAAAAAGGCAGGAAGAGATTGATAGGAAAGGAAAATAATTATTTTTTCTTCAAAATTATCTCTCCATTTTTAATCTCAAAGTCTAAATCGTCGCCTTCTTTGATTTCCGCCCTTACGTCCAAAATTTCCCCTCTTAACATTTCCTTTTGTAATTCTCCCACGATAATTTGATTTTCTAGGGCCATAACTTCTCTCGCTTTCGTCTTCTTGTCTTGAATTTCCCCTAAAACTAATTCTTCTTCCACTGCTTGAACCTCTTCCTCTTCCAAAATCTCTGCTTTTCCCTCTACTGGAATCTCTTTGACGAGAAGCACTAAAACTCCTACTCTTATTTCCAGGATTAGCAACAATTCTAACTCTCTCAACCTGTGGGACATCAATTTTTTCAATTTTTAATTTTTCGTCTCTTAAAATATTATTAAAATTATCATAATCTCTGCTACATAAAATATTTATTGCGATTCCTTCTTTTCCTGCTCGTGCAGTTCTACCTATTCTGTGAATATAGTCGTTACTTAATTTCGGCAAATCATAATTATAAACATGGCTCACTGCTTGAATATCAAGTCCTCTTGCCGCAACATCTGTGCAAACCAAAACATTTACACCGCCCCTACTATTAAACTCTTGCAAAACTCGGCTTCTTTTATTTTGGTTCAACCCTCCGTGAATTGCCTTTGCATTAATTCCAAGATTACTCAAGTTATCGGTTACAAAATCAACATTTCTTCTGGTGGCACAAAATACCATGACTAAATGAATTTTTTCCTTTTTCAATAGATGAACAAACAAAGAGAATTTTAAACCGTCTGGAATATCGTAATAAATTTGTTTTAATTTTGATGCATCAATATGCGACTCAACAGAAATTTCTACTGGGTTTTCAGTATGTTTTTTGGCCAAGGGTTCTATTTCAGCAGAGATTGTTGCAGAAAAAAGCATTGTCTGTCTTTTTTTTGGACATTCTTTTAAAATTAATTCTACGTCTCTTTTGAATCCCATATCAAACATTCTATCTACTTCGTCCAACACAAGAAATTTAACATTATCTAAATGTAAAGTTCTTCTTTTCAAGTGGTCTAAAATTCTTCCAGGAGTTCCAACGACGACATCTGCTTTTCTTAAAAGTCTAATTTGATTCAAAATATTAACTCCTCCGTAAACTGGTAAAACTTTTAAATTTTTGTGCTTTGAAAAATTTGAAATTGCATTTGCAACTTGCTCAGTAAGTTCCCTTGTTGGTGTTAAAATCAATGATTGAACTTTTCCATTTTTTTCTAAATTTTCAACAATTCCTGAAGCAAATGCAAGTGTTTTTCCAGAACCTGTTGCAGAACCACCAACGACATCTTTTCTGGCTAACACTAGGGGAATTATTTTTTCCTGTATTTCCGAGGGGGTTGTAATCTTATCTCTTTCAAGCATAGACACAAACTCACGACTTAAACCGAGTTCACTAAATGTTTTCATTTTACTATAATATATTAATTTATCAAGAATTTATCTTGAAACAAGCCTTTGCGACATGTGTCCAAGACTTACCAACATATAAGAATTAGGAAGATTTTTAGTTTATAAGGGTATTGATTGATGAAATGAAAAAACAATGGTGTGTTTATATTCTTGAATGTGGGGATGGTTCGTTTTACACTGGTGTGACTAATAATGTAGACAAAAGAATGAAAGCTCATGCAGAAGGAAAAGGAAGCAAGTATGTTTATAAAAAAGGTTTTAAAAAATTGCTTAAAGCTAAGTTGTGTAAAAATAAATCTGAGGCTTGTAAATGTGAGTATGCAATAAAAAAATTACATAGGGGTGAGAAATTAAAGTGGTTTGATTGAAACAAACTTAAAAAATTAGATGTTCTGGCATCATCAATTTTCAGAATATTTTGCAATAATCTCTACTTCTTCTTCTAACATTGGTGGATAAAAAATATTTTGAAATCTATTATATAATTTTTGGACATCAAGACCCTGATATATTTTTTGTTCCCCACATCCCACATCTAAAATAATTTTTTCTGGACTTAATGAAAGCTCAAATTCTCCTGCTTCAAAAAATATTGTTGCATTCTCTTTAGAATAAATTGGCAAATCTTTAACTTTCCCTGCTTCTACCCAAGATTTCATTGTTTCAAAAGAAAGCTCTTCTAATTTTCTACCCGAATTAAAAAATTGATTGACTCTGAACATTATATCATTCATAAAAAATCTGAAGAATATTTCTATAAAAAGATTATGTCTTTTCAAAATACAATTCAAAACATATATCAAGTCCCAAAAACAAAACAATATTAAATCAAATTTTCGTAAGTAATCTATGGAAGTGATGATACAGAATCTTATTTATTTTATAATTGCTGGATTTTTTTTAGTTGTTAGTGGAATTTATCTTGTGAAATCACTTGAAAAAATTGCGAGATTTTTAGGGATTTCAGAATTTACTGCGGCATTTATTATTATGGCTGTTGCGACTTCTATTCCTGAATTATTTGTAGGGATTTCGTCTTCTATACAAGGTAACCCCTCGCTGAGTTTAGGGAATGTCATTGGTGCAAGTATTATTGACTTAACTTTACTTACAGGAATTTTTGTTTTAATGGCAAGAGAAATCAAATTTAAATCTGCAAAAATAGATAAAGAAATTTATTTTATGTGGGGTTCAATTATTTTATTAGTTATTCTTTATTTTATTGGTAATGAAATCTCAAGAATAGATGGAGTAATTCTTTTATCACTTTTTGGAATTAATACTTATAGAATGATAAAAAAGAAAACAAAATATCCATCAAAAAGTAAAAACCATAAAGTTTCTAAAATAAATGGGATAATTAATACACTTATTTTTATTATTTCTGTATTGGTTCTTATTTTATCTTCAAAGTTTATTGTAAAATATTCACATCTTATTGCACTGGACTTTAATATCCCTGAAATAATAGTTGGTTTGTTTTTAATTTCAATAGCAACAACACTTCCTGAATTGATTTTTGGTATAAATGCTATAAAACTTGGACATAAGGAAATGGCAATTGGAGATCAATCAGGGACAGTTTTTGCAAACATCACACTTATTTTAGGAATTGTCGCAATAATCACCCCAATAACTTCTGCTATGTTGCCATTTATTGTTTCAGGTGTTTTTCTTATTTTAGCATCATCTATTTTTGTAACATTTATTGAAAGTGGCAGAAAGTTAGATATTTACGAAGGAGTTTCTTTAATTATTCTATATCTTACATTTATAGTTATACAATTCTTCTTGAGAGGATTTGTATAATTACTTTTGCTAAGTGGTGACAAAAACTAAAGTTTTATAAATGATGTTTTCTTAAAATAATTAAGATGACATATAAATGTTTAAATTGTGGAAAAGAAACACCTGGTTTTAATTGTGATTGTGGAAAAGACAGAAAAATTTGGGATTCAAGTTTAAGAAAAAGTCAGAATAAAGTTTTGAATAAAAAAAGTTTAAAATAACAAGATAGATTTTTATATATTAATTTATTTCTAAATGTATGAAAATAATCAAGGCTTCTGGATTTGAAGAGAGATTTGATAAAAATAAAATTGAAAAAACAGTCGTTAAAGCTGGAACGTCAAAAAATTTTGCAAAAAAAGTTGCAGATAAAATTTCAAGAGAGGTTCATGAAGGAGATTCAACAGAAAAAATTTTAGATAAAACAATTGGTTTTTTAAAAACAAAACCAGAAGTTGCTGCAAGATATGATTTGAAAAGAGCAATAATGAGTCTTGGTCCGCACGGGTTTTTATTTGAAGAATATATTGCACAAATTTTACAAGAATATGGTTATAAGACAAAGACAAATCAAATTCTCAAAGGAAAAAATGTTACACATGAAATTGATGTTTTTGCTCAAAAAGAAAAAAACTCTATTATTGAAGCAAAGTATCATAATTTACTTGGAACATATACAAGGACAAAGGTTGCGCTTTACAGTTATGCAAGATTCTTAGATTTAAAAACAAATCCAAAAAACAAAATTGATGAGACTTGGATTATTACAAATACAAAATGTACTGATAGGGCAGTTGCATATAGCAAAAGTGTTGGACAAAAAATAATTAGTTGGAACTATCCTAAAGAAGGAAATTTACAAGAACTTATTGAAGAAAAAGGACTTTATCCAGTTACTATTTTCAAGAGTATTTCAAATCCTATTAAAGAAAAATTATTTGGAGCAAAAATTGTTTTGGCAAGAGATTTGCACAAACATAGTTTAAATGAGTTGAAAAGAAAAACTGATTTAGATGAAAAAATTTTGCAAAAAATATTAGAGGAAGCAAAAAAAATTTGTGTGAATTGTTAAAATGTTAGAATTTTTAATTGCGGCTTTGATTATTTCTATTTTCTGGGTAATTATAGGTTTTATGTTCTATATTGTTCCTTTATTTTTTGGAGCACCATACGAAGGAACAGGAAAGAAAAAAATTGAAGATATTATTGAATTAGCTAATGTAAAAAAGGAGGATAAAATTGTTGACCTGGGTTCTGGTGACGGAAGAATTGTAATTGCTTTTGGAAAATTAGGAATTGAAGCACATGGTTTTGAAATTAATCCTCTTCTTGTTTTAGTATCAAAATATAAAATAAAAAAAATGAAATTAAATAATGTTTTTATTCATTGGAAAAGTTTCTGGAAAGAAAATCTGGAAAAATATGATGTGATAATTTTGTTTCAATATAAAACATTAATGAAAAAAATTGAAGACAAATTGAAAAAAGAATTAAAATTTTCCAGAATTATTTCATATCACTGGAAGTTCCCAAATTTTACAATTTCTAAAAAAATTGGAGATATTTATCTGTATAAATGAATTTTCTAAACTCTTGAGTAAGTCAAAAACTTTAAAAAAAGATTTCTCTTAGATTTTATAACTAATTAAATTAGAGGATTAAAAATGGAAGAAGAGATTAAAGAAACTCCTGAAGCAACTACTGAAACAGAAAGTGCTCCTGCTACTGAAGCTCCAAAAGTTGAAGAAGCTACACCTGCTCCAAGTGCAGAAGCTGAACCATCTACTGAAGCTCCAAAAGTTGAAGAAGCTACACCTGCTCCAGTTGCGGACGCACCTGCTGAAAGTGCTCCTGCTGCTGAGGCTACACCTGCTGAGGCTACACCTGCTGTGGCTGAACCTGTTGCTGAAGAGAAAAAAGAAGAGCCTGCTACAACAGAATAATTTTGTAATTATATTTTTTATTTTTTATTTTTAGTATATTTTATATAACTTTAAAATTAAGTTATATTATGGGACTGAAAACATTTCTAAGCGGGATTCTTGTATTTTTATTAATCATACTCTTAGTTCTTTATTGGTTTGTTCCATTTCAGACAATAGAATTTATAACAAATAATGGACATTCAAATTTTAGTTTATATAATTTTGATTCTGAAATGCAATTTTACAAAAACATGAGATTTCCACAAAAAGAAATTTCTTATAAGATTTATAATTGTCCTCTAAATCAGCAAGGAGAAATGTTTAGAGCATTTGAAATAATGGGCAATGAAACTATTTTAGAATTTTCCCCTGTTTTAAATGATGAAGAAATAACAATTAGTTGCGATAGTAAAAACCGTGTTGAAGGAGGATTATTTATTGCAGGTGAAGGAGGTCCTACAAATATTATAAAAACTAATAATTTTAATGTTATTTCTAAAGGAAATATTATTTTAATAAAAGAATCAAAATGTCCTAAACCAAATGTTGCTATACACGAATTGTTACATGTTTTAGGATTTAACCATTCAGAAAATTCAAATAACATAATGTATCCTATTAGTAATTGTAAACAAACACTTGGAGATATTCCTAATTTAATTAATGATTTATATTCTGTTGAAAGCTATCCTGATTTGGAAATAGAAAATATTTCTGCAGTAATGGAAGGAAAATATTTAGATATGAATATAAGTATTAGAAACAGTGGACTTGCTAAATCACAAAATACTGAAATGATAATTTCCTCAGGAGATACAATAATAAAAAGAACTTTAATTGAACCACTTGATATTGGATATGGCATGCAGATTACTTTCACAAATGTCTGGGTTCCAAAATTAAATGTT
Source organism: Nanobdellota archaeon (assembly GCA_039714095.1). Lineage (GTDB taxonomy): Archaea > Nanobdellota > Nanobdellia > Pacearchaeales > GW2011-AR1 > JAUVHP01. Next base: position 7,273 of record JBDLJZ010000019.1, read on the forward strand.
GAAGAAATTGAATTCTTAATAGATGCGAGTTTTAGTGAACTTGATAAAAATAATAACAAAAAAATATTAAAAATAAAAAAATAAGAAAAGTCAATCTAATTCCAAACCATCAATATCGCAATCTAATGATTCGTCATCAAAGTTAGCTTCAAAAAGTTTTTCGTCCTCCATATTAACTCATTGAGTTTAGAGCAATTACCTCGTTTTTATTTAATTCTGTAAGAAAATTTTAGTTTTTAAATTCTTCTATTAAATTTTTTAGAAATATTTTTTCTGTTGAAAATTTTTTATTATTTTGAGGTGATAAAAATTTTCAGAGAATATATTATAAAATTTCTGAATAAGTATATGGTAGAATTTATTAGACTTGGCAACAGAAAATATATAGAACAAAAATTGGGAGAGGATCAATTTGAAGATACAGAAAAAAAATATGACCCAAATGATTATATTATGTTTGATTCAGAAAATTTTCATGTGCCCTTTTGTGGTTGTGATATACAATCCGATGTCAATAAAAAAAAGGCCTATCTAAAATTGCAAGAAATAGTTGATACAAAATATGGGGAAGATTTAGTACACATTACTGGAAAAGAATTTCCAAAAGGCAAAGAACATTGGAATAATCCAATTTTTTTAGAATTTGAGATGTTTATAAAAAAATAATTTTTCTTGGAAGAATTTAAATATTTATAATTTTATTAGATAGTATGAAAAAAAAGAAAGAAGAAAAGAAAGAAGTGATTAATCTTAAAGATGTTTTCAAATATTATCAAATGGGTGATGTGACTGTAAAAGCAGTTGATGGTATTGATATCTCAATTAATCAAGGAGATTTTATTGCTATAATGGGACCAAGTGGTTCTGGAAAATCCACCTCTATGAATTTGGTGGGTAGTTTAGATGTTCCAACAAAAGGACATATTTTTCTTGATAAAGAAGATATTTCACAATTAACTGAATCAGAATTAGCACAAATTAGAGGAAAGAAAATTGGTTTTGTTTTTCAAAGCTTTAATTTAATTTCAAATTTAACAGTTAAAGAAAATGTTATGCTTCCAATGATGTTTCAAGGAATGAATCTTTACGAGAGAGAAGCGGTTGCAGAAGAGCTTTTAAAAAAAGTTGAATTGAATGATAGAGCAGATCATTATACAAATCAGATTTCTGGAGGGCAGATGCAAAGAGTTGCAATTGCACGTGCTTTAGCTAATGATCCAGAAGTTATTCTTGCTGATGAGCCAACAGGAAATTTAGATACTAAAACTGGAATAAAAGTTATGGAATTTTTACAACAATTAAATAAAGAAGGTAAAACAATTATTATGGTTACGCACGAACCTGAACTTGCAGAAGAATATGCAGATATTGTTTACTGGTTAAGAGATGGTAAAGTTGAAAAGATTACCAAAAGAAAAAATGGGTTTAAAATTGAAAAAGAAGAAAAAAAATTAAGAAAAATAAATAAAAAAATTTCTGAGAAAAAAGAAAAAAAGAAATTTAGAAAATAATAAAATTAATGGGAAAAAATAAATCAAACAGAAAAACCGCAATAATTGTGGGAGTATTAATTTTGATTGCATATGGTGTTTTAGTTAGTGTTATTACAGAATCAAAGATAACAGTAATGTTTTTTGAAGTAATCAGCGGTATTGCGGTTATTGGTATTGCAGTTTTAATGTTTCCAATTTTTAAACCCTACAACAAAAAATTAACTCTCAGCTATCTTTTTTTCAAAACTATTGAAGGAGCACTTTTAATTGTTGCAGGAATTTTGTTTTTATCTCTTAACACTTTATTATTTGAGGCACGTAATTGGATTTATATTATTCAAACACACATTTTTATCTTAAGTGCTTTTATGTTTTATTATTTATTATATAAATCAAAACTCATTCCACGATTTATATCTGTCTGGGGAGTTATTGCACTTATATTGGTGTTAATAGTAAATTTGTTAGAAATAACTGGAAATATTCCTCCAATGCAAATATTGTTTTTAGGTTACTTTCCAATAATTTTAAATGAAGTATTTTTAGCGATATGGTTAATAATCAAAGGATTTAATTTACCTAAAAAATAAATTAATAAAGAAAAATGGGAAAAAATAATTACAAAAAATTTCTACTAATATTGACTTTATCTTTTTTTATAATGTATATTGTGATGTTTCTGAATGTTTATAATCTAAATCATGTTTATTTAAGTTTGACAAGATTATATATGGCTTTATTAATGGTTTCGGCTATGTCTCCTCTTATGTTAGTTTTTATGAAGAACATGTACAAAAATAAAAAGCTGAATAAAATTATAATATTAATAAGTATTTTTGTATTTTTATTGTCGCTGATTTTACTACGAATTCAGGTTCCAATTGGAGACGAGCAATACATTAAAGCAATGATTCCGCATCATTCTTCGGCAATATTGACAAGTCAAGAAGCGAATATTAAAGATCCTGAAGTAAAAATTCTTGCAGAACAAATTATTGAGGCGCAGGAAAAGGAAATAGAACAGATGAAAAATATTTTGGAAAGACTAGAATAATTTTTATCAGCCATATTAATTTAAATATCTATAGATTCACCCTTATTCAAAATAACACATTTAATACCCATTTTTTCAACTTCTTCTTTAAACATCTTATCGTCAGCAGGATTACCATTTTTACTAAAAAATGCAGGGCAATTATAATGACATGGAATCACAAGTTTTGGTTTTATTATTTTCACTGCCTGCAAAGCTTCTTCTTCATCCATTGTATTATGAGCTGTTTTCCCTCCTATTGGAATCATTAAAACATCTGGTTTTTTTATTTTTTTCCATTCTTTTTTATTAAGAAGTGTGTCCCCAAGATTAACAATTGTTTTTCCATCTAATTGAATTTTAAATCCAATAGCTCCCCATCCAATTCTTTCTTTTGGTCCTGGGTTTAATGTTTTAGAAAAAGGTCCAAATTTAAAAGTAAGTGGTCCGTGAGTTGTCTTTATTCCAGTAATTTTCATTTTGTCAAGTTTAATTGTTTCATCTACAGATAGTGTATGAATATTTTTTATTGGTGTTGTGAATGCAAGTCCTTTATCTCGTGGACCAAGCATCAAATTTTTTCCATCAATTTTTTTTACCATAGTTTTATTACAGACAACAGGAACACTTGATACTTCAGCGACTCTATCCATATGCCAATAGTGGTCAGGATCTCCATGAGTTACAAAGATATGGGTGATATCTTTCCATTCAGATTTTGGAATAAGTGTTGTCAATCTGAACCAATAAAGAAATAATGCTCCAGGATCAATAGCGATTTTTTTGTTTCCTAATTCAATTATAAAAGTGTTGTAGAGGTAGTGTGTAATTTTCATGTTTTTCACCTTTTTATATTTAAAAAATTTTAAAGCTTATAAAATTATCTTTTTTTGCAGATAAATAAATGAACGCTTCCAAATCCTCCTACTGAAATATCTTGATATTCAAAATTATTTTTTCTTAGGTGATGATTAATATCTTTCATAATATCTCCTAATTTTTCCCAGAGTTTGACGATTGAATAACCAAAAATATTTCTATCTTCTGGAAAATCAAAATCTACTAGAAGTAATTTTCCGTCTTTTTTTAATACTCTCTTCATTTCAGATAAGGCCTTGTCTCCATTAGGGTATCCTGAAAAGGCCATTGTATTAATTATTGTATCAAATGTATTATCCTTATAAGGTAATTGTTCAACATTACCTTGGACTAATTTTGCTTTTATATTTTTTGAAATAAGTTTTTTTGAAGTTATATCTACCATTTTTTGATTATAATCAATCCCATAAACTTCAAGATTGGATTTGGAATATTTTGACATCAAATAACCAGTTCCAAATGATATTTCTAATATTTTTTTACCTTGTATATAGGGAATAACTTTCTTAATCCATTTTTTCCATAATGGAAATATAAACATAAAGGCATCATAGAATTTTGCCATAAAATTATATTCTTTATTCATTTCATCAGTATAATTATTGTCAATCTCTGATGTGTCAGTATATTTAATTTTATCCTGTTTGATTTTGAAAAATTCCATTTTTTATATTGAAAGATTGTAATACTATATAAGTTTCTCCTATTGCTTAAACCGTTTTCAGAACATTAAAATATTATTAAATTATTTTGTTCAATAGATAGCTGTAACATTTTATTTTATAAAATTTCTTTTTAAAGAAAGCTAATAATTAAATTTAATTGATAATATTTTATTAAAGGTGTTTTACAAAAAAATATAAAGTCTTTTTTAGATATTATATATCATGATACAAGATTATTTTATTCTCTCGCTTAAAAATTTAAAACATCGTGGGGTGCGTTCATGGCTTACTCTTTTGGGAATTATTATCGGTGTTACTGCAGTTATTGCACTAATTTCTTTAGGAAATGGTTTACAACTCGCGGTATCAAGCCAGTTTGGAATTAGTGCTACTGAAGTTATAACAGTACAGGCCTCTGGTGTTAATTATGGTCCTCCTGGAAGTGGGGCAATAATACCTCTTAATATAAAAGATATAGAAGCTATAGAAAAATTAAGCAATGTAAAAATAGTAGCGAGGAAGAATATTGGGACAATAAAACTTGAATACAAAGATGTTGTTGATTTTTCTTACACTACAAGTATTCCAGATGGAAATGATAGAAAATTTATGTATGAATTGCTTGATTCGGAGACAACCATGGGAAGGTTGTTAAAGGACGGAGATGTTGGAAAAGTTTTTTTAGGATATAATTATTATGCAGAAAATAAAGGGTGGGGAGAGAAAAAACTTATTCCTGGAAAAACAATTTTGCTTCAAGATAAAAAATTTGAAGTTGTTGGAATTTTAGAAAAAAAAGGAAGTTTTATTTTTGATAATGCTGTTTTTATAAATGATAAAGATATGGAAAATTTACTGGGCTATAAAGATAATGTAGATATAATTCTTGTTAAACCAGTAAATAAAGAACTTATAAATAAAGCAAAAGAAGATATTGAAAAATTAATGAGAAAAAGAAGAGATGTTAAAATTGGGGAAGAAGACTTTACTGTTTCAACTCCTGAGGCTGAATTAGATACAGTAAATAGTATTCTTGGAGGTGTACAAGCGTTTATTGTAATTATTGCTTCTATTTCTATTTTTATTGGGGCAATTGGAATTATTAATACTATGACAACTTCGGTTCTTGAAAGAAAAAAAGAAATTGGAATTATGAAAGCAATTGGTGCAAAAAATAACCAGATATTTTTACAATTTTTTATTGAGTCAGGTTTGCTTGGTTTGATTGGAGGAATTATTGGGGCTATTTTTGGAACGTTAATTGGAATTGCAGGAATTGCAGGGATTAATAATTTTATTGGTTCAGAACTTGTTCTCCAAATTGATTTGTTGTTAATTAGTTTTGCTTTATTTGGGAGTTTTGCTATTGGGGCTTTGGCAGGAATTATTCCTGCAATGAGTGCAGCTAAATTAAATCCAGTGGATGCTTTGAAATGATAAACATTGAAACAATTTTATATTCGCTGAGAAATCTAAAACAAAAAAAAGGAAGAAGTGCTTTAACAATTTTTTCTATTTTAATTGGTATTACAACAATATTTATTTTTATTAGTTTTGGGTATGGATTATATAATTATACAGAAGAACTTGCAAGTGGTTCATCAGCAGATAAGATTATAATTCAACCAGCCTCGGCAATGGGGAGTATTGGTGGGGGAGTAAGTACTGAAGAGGCATTTAAATTAACAGAGGATGATGTTGATGTGGTTAATAAAGTTGAAGGAGTTTACGAAGCAACAGGACTCTACTTAAAATCTATAGAAGTAAAATTTAGTAAAGAAACAATATATACTCTCTTATTAGGTTATGACCCAAAGAAGCCAATGGTAATGGAAATTGGAGATATAGGTCTTTTTAGTGGAAGGATGATTACATCTTCTGATAGCAGTCATGTTTTATTAGGATATAATTATCAAATTCCAGATAAAATTTTTTCTAAAGCAGTTGGGTTAAATGATAATATTGAGGTTAATGGGAAAAAGATGAAAGTTGTTGGATTTTTAGAGGCTATTGGAAATCCTCAAGATGACGCTCAAGTCTATATTTCAAGTGATTACATAGATATATTATATTCTGATGAAAATAATTCTTATGGTTGGATTATTGGAAGAGTTGAAACAGAAAATATTAATTCAATTGTAGAGGATGTTAAGAAAAAATTGAGAAAGCATCGTGGTTTAGAAGAGGGTAAAGAAGATTTTTATGTTCAATCATTTAATGATTTACTTGAAAGTTTTTCTAGTGTGTTAAATATTATAATTGGGTTTATTATTTTAATTGCTTTAATTTCTGTTTTGGTTTCTGCTATAAACACAGCAAACACAATGATTACTTCGGTTCTTGAAAGGTATAAAGAAATTGGTGTGCTGAAAGCAATCGGTGCAAAGAATTCTGAAATATTTGGAATTTTTTTATTTGAATCCTCGTTCTTAGGTTTAGTTGCAGGAACACTTGGAGTTTTATTGGGCTGGATTCTTACAAATTTGACAGGTAAAATTTTAGAAAATCTTGGCTGGGGATTTTTAAGTCCTTATTATTCTAAAGAATTGTTTATTGGTTGTATTTTATTTGCAGTTATTACGGGTGCAATTTCAGGGGTTATCCCTGCGATAAGAGCTTCAAAAATTAATACAGTTGAAGCTTTAAGATATGAGTAAGTTTTAAAAAGAAAAAAAGTTAATATAACTTATGAAAAAAGTTGTGAGTTTATTTTTAATGTTAATAATTTTTAGTGTCGGCGGAGTTTTGGCTGAAAGATGTAATTTAGAAGCATCAATGATTAATCAAGATCCATATCCTTCATTACAAGGAGATTATGTGAAAATTGTTTTTCAACTTGATGGGATTGCAAATACTGAGTGTGGATTAGTAGAATTTGAATTAGTCAATAAATATCCTATTTCTTTTGATTTACCAGAGCAAGCAAAAATTACTGTTGATGCTGGAACTTATCGAAAAGATTTTAGTTCTTTTTTAATTGCACCATTTAAAGTTAGAGTTGATGCAAATGCACTTGATGGAGATAATCCTATTGAAATCAAGTATAGATATTCTGGAAATGAAGCTTATGAAACAAAACAATTTGATTTGAATATTAAAGACACGCGGGCAGATTTTGAAATTCATGTTAAAAATTATAATATTGCTACTAAAATAATTACTTTTGAAATTTTAAATATTGGTGAATCTGATATTGAAGCTTTAACTGTTGAAATACCAAAACAAGAAAATATTGTGATTAAAGGTTCAAATAGAAATATTGTAGGGGATTTAGATTCTAATGAATATACTACTGCTGACTTTGAAGCAGCTCCAGAAGATGGCGAAATAAATGTTAAGCTTACTTATACAGATAGTATTAATGAAAGAAGAAGTGTTGCAAAAAATGTTTATTTTAATTCAGAATATTTTAAAGGAAGAGTTGCTGACCAGAAAAGTTCAAATACAGGATGGTATTTATTTATTTTAGTTGTTGGTGGTTTAATTGGATATTATTTTTATAGAAGGTATAAAAAGAAAAAGGCGCGAGAGGAACATAGAAAGAGACATTAG
>JBDLJZ010000020.1:0-14812 GCA_039714095.1 Nanobdellota archaeon
AGTTAAATTTAAATGGGTTGGATAAAGATGAGAAAAGAGTTATTGATTTTTTAGTGAAAGAGGGTAAAGCAGTATTTCAAGCTGATTTAAAGGAAAAATTAGAAATTGGAAAAGTTAAAACAACACGACTTTTAGATAAACTTGAAGCTAAACAATTAATTGAAAGAAAAAGAAGAGGAATGAATAATATTGTTGTTTTGAAAGATTAAAATAAAAAATTAATCAATAGGTGTTAAAATAATTTTATCTTTTTTAAATTCTACTAAGAATTTTTTATTTTGATAATTATGATATTCTATTAAACTTTTTGGTAGAGCAATTCTATAAGCTTGTTCAGGAGTTCCTAATCTTAATTTTTGTAACTTGAGTATCATAAAGTATCTTATCAAAAAATATTTAAATAAGATTTGGGTATCTATGAGTATCAACTAAAATGAAAAAAAGGTTATCTAAATTTTCAATTAAATCTAAAGAGAAATATTATTCACTTTCAAAATTTGAAAAATTAATGTTTTTGTCTGCTGCAATTTTTATTCTAATATTTTTTGGAGCAGTTTTAGTAAGCGGAATTTTAAATGCATACCCTTATGTTCCTGCTGGAGGTTCTGTTGTGACGTCTGATTCAATTTGGCAAATTGTTAATAATGTTGTTGAATTGGTTGATAGTTCTAAAGATTTTACGATTAATAATTCTGATTTTTATGTTAATGTTACTAGTGGGAATGTTGGGATTGGGACGAGTAGTCCAACGGGAAATTTAGATATTTTAGGAGATGAAACTTTTGGATCTATTATTTTAAGAAGAAATGATGCTTCAACAGATAATTTATTAGGTATTGTAAGTTCTGGGAATTCTGTTGATGGTGGTTTGGCTTCTATAAGGTTTAATGAAGATGGAGCAAATGATTCGGCAAAAATAGAATTTTGGACTGAAGCAACGGGAAGCTCTCAATCTGAAAAAATGGTGATTGATTCTTCTGGAAATGTTGGGATTGGGACTAGTAATCCTGCAAAAACTCTTTCAGTTGCAGGAAATATATCTGTTGGTAGTGGCAATATAGAAGTTACAAGTAGTTCAGATGGACAATTACAATTAGGAGGAACTGGTTATTCTGCTTTTATAGCTGTAGGAGCTACTGGAATGGCTATTGGGCATAATAGCGCTATAAGAGAAATTAATTTTTATTTGAACGAAATTGAAAGAGCAAAAATATCAACAACTGGAGATTTTTATACTAATGATGGGACTGTAAGTTCGTTATCAGATAAGAGAGTAAAAAAAGATATAAGTCCCCTCGCTGATGGACTTAATAAGTTATTAGAATTAAAACCTGTGACTTTTAGGTATAATGGCAATGCCAGTTTGGCTACTGATGATGGAACTATTCGTTATGGTTTTATCGCAGACGAAGTTATGGAGGTTCTTCCGAATTATGTAACTGTCAACAAAGGAATTTTGGATGGTAAAGAAATTGATGACCTTAAAAGCCTTTCTACAATTAGAATGATTCCAATGATTGTTAATGCAATCAAAGAACTAACCATAAAAGAAGATTTAAGATATGAAGAAATTTCTGCAGAAAATGAAATGATAAAACAAGTTCTTTGTGAAGAGCTTGGGAAAATGTGTTAATAAAAAAAGAATTAAAATTCACAATGTTTACAATTAGTTTCTGAACAAAGTTTATTTTTAAATTTGTTTTTTAATGCCCATTTTTTCATATCTTTTATTATTGGAACAAATTCTTTTCCACTCTTGGTTAAAAAATATTCAGACCTTATTTGAGATTTAGAATTATTTATAATTTTTTCTTTTTCTAATTCTTTTAATCTTGTAGAAAGAATTTTTGGAGTAATGTTCACTAAGCTTTTTTTTAATTCAGAATATCTTTTTTTCTTTTTATAAAGTTCTAATATTATTGGAATTGTCCATTTTTTCCCAATAAAATCTGCAGTTCTATAAATTGTGCAATTTTCGTTCATGGTATCAATCTAGAAACTTTCTGATTTAAATAGGTATCTTTTTTATACTAACTATGAAGCGAGACATAATAAAAATTGATGAGAATAAATGTGATGGATGTGCTTTATGCATTCCAAATTGTCCAGAAGGGGCGATTCAAATAATAGACGGAAAAGCAAGATTAATCAGTGATTTATTTTGTGATGGATTGGGTGCATGTGTTGGACATTGTCCGAAAGGAGCAATTGAAATAGAAAAGAGAAATGCAGAACCTTATGATGAAGTTAAAACTATGAAAAATATAATTCCACATGGAGAAAATACAATTCGTGCGCATTTAAAACATTTAGAAGAACACGGGGAAACAAAATTTTTAGAACAAGCAATAAATGTTTTAAGAAAAAAAGGAATAAAAATAAAGAAAAAGCATCAGGGGGTGTATACTGATTCTCAGCACAAGAACCTGCAAGCATGCCCTGAACCAAATATGTCTGAAAGAAAATCTTCAGAGGAGATTTTTACTGAGGGCAAAAAAGAATCTCATAAACAAACTCCTTGTAATTGTCCTAGTATGCAAATGCAAGATTTTACTAAAAAAAAGAAATCTTCTAGTAAAACAAAAATTGATTCTGAATTACAGCAATGGCCTGTTCAGTTAAGTTTGCTTACACCTTATGCAACATTTTTTGATAATGCAGATTTACTTGTTTGTGCTGATTGTGTTCCGTTTGCTTATGCTAATTTTCATCAGGAATTATTAAGAAATAAAAAATTAGTTATTGGCTGCCCAAAATTAGATGATGTTCAAGAATATGAAGAAAAATTAACAGAAATTTTTAAGAGTAATAATGTAAAAAGTGTGACTATTGCGATTATGGAAGTGCCGTGTTGTGGAGGATTATTATCAGCAGTGGAAAATGCTCTGCAAAATTCTGGGAAAAAAATTCCTTTGATTATGAAAACTATAAAAATTGGGGGGATTGAATAATCTAAATTTGAAACTAGTTTCTCCAAAGTGATTATAATAAACATTTCTTTAACTAAATTATGACACCACAGGCGTATACCCAAAAAGGGCACGAGAACTTACAAGCAGGCCCTGAACCAAGTAGGTCTTTAAGAAAATCTTCCACAACACTCAAAAGTGTACCCCAAGAAAAAAAAGATTTTTCTACAAAAGGCAAAAAAGAATTTAAGATTAAAGGTATGCATTGCAATTCTTGTGCACAATTAATTGAAAATAGTTTAAAAGAAAAAGTAAATAGTATCTCTGTTAATTACTCAAAAGAAAAAGCAGAAGTTGATTTTGATGAAGATAAAATATCTCTAAAAGAAATTAAAAATAAAATTAAAAAGTTAGGTTATGAAACTGAAGAACATTCTAAAAAGAAATTAAGAAGCTTAGAAAATTATACAGGTTGGGGGGTTGTGATTATTAGCTCTCTTTTGTTGTTATATTTTTTATATGGGTTCATAGAAGGTTTTAATATTGGTTTGCCTGAGGTAGGCAAATCAACTAGTTTATTTTTATTATTTTTTGTTGGAATTTTAACAGGATTTCATTGTATTGCAATGTGTGGAGGGTTTATGGTTTCTTACACTGCAAAGAATGCTATTAATGGGCACAAATCTTTTTACCAACATTTAGTTTATGGTATGAGTAAAACAATTTCTTATACTATTATTGGTGCTTTTTTTGGTTTAATTGGAAGTATATTTTTCTTTTCTCCTGTGCTTAGAGGAGGAGTTGCTATTTTTGCTGGAATTTTTATGATTTTTTATTCATTATCTATGGTGGGTTTTAGTTTCTTTAAAAAATTCCAATTTAATCCAAAATTCTTAACAAAAATTGCTACTAAAAAATATTCTGGTGCTTATTTTGGTCCAATGATGACTGGTTTATTGAATGGATTATTTATTGCATGCGGACCTTTACAAGCTCTTTACTTATATGCGGCTGGAACAGGAAGTGCTATTCAAGGGGGATTTGCTTTGATGACTTTTGGTTTAGGAACCTTGCCTGTGATGTTAGGTTTTGGTGGGGTAACAAATATTATTAGTAGTAAATCAACAAAAAGAATTTTAAAAATCTCTGCAATAATTGTTATGGTTTTAGGTTTAATTATGTTAAACAGAGGTTTGTCTTTGACAGGTTCTGGTTATGATATTAAAAGTGTTGTTACTAAATTTGCGAATATTGGGATGACTGGAAATATTGTTCTAGACAATGAAGGGTATCAAATTATTGAGATGGAAGTTAATAGATATGGATATGAACCAAATAGTTTTGTTTTGCAGAAAGGGATTCCTGTTAAGTGGGTTATTTATGGAAAAGAAATTACAGGATGTAATAATGCGATTCAAGTTCCGAAATTGAATTTAAAATTTGATATTAAAAAAGGAAAACAAATTATTGAATTTACTCCTGAAGAAGAAGGTGTTATCTCGTGGAGTTGTTGGATGGGAATGATTTCTGGTACTTTTATTGTGACAGATAGTGGAATTGCGAGCCAAGAAGAAATTAAGACTGCGAATGTTCAAGCTGCATCTTCTGGAGGAAGTTGCGGAGGCGGATGTGGTGGAGGATGTGGAAGAGGGTGTGGAGGATGAGTACACTAAATTGTTTAATTTGTAAAGAGAAATTATATTCAGAAATTGGATTTGGATGTAAAATGTGTGGCATGCCTTTGGAAAATAGTGCAGAAAAGTTTTGTTGTATGAATTGTGAAAATAAATATGATAATATAAATAAAACAGGAGGTAACAACTAAAATGAATATTAAAGAAATGATTGAATATCCAAGTCAAGGTGTTTTAAGTAAAGAGATTGTAAAAAACGATAAATTAAATGTTTCACTTTTTTGTATGGCAAAAGAAACAGATATCTCAAATCATACTTCAACAATGGCGGGAACTGTTCAGGTGATTGAAGGAGATGGAATCTTTAATTTAGAAGGCGAAGATATTGAAATGAAACCGGGAGTTTTTATTTTTATGAAAGAAAATGCTGTTCATGCATTAAAGGCAAATAAAAATACAACTTTTGTTTTGACACTTGTGAAATAAATTTAATTCGTCAATAAAGCAACCAGTTTCACCAAAGTGATTATATAATATATTTTCTAAGGATTTCTATGAAAAAAGCAAGAATAAAAATTGAAGGAATGACTTGTGTGAGTTGTGCTTCTCATGTTGAAAAAGGATTGGAGAAAATTGGGGCGAAAGAAATTTCTGTTAACGCAGTTATGGGAAAGGCTTTTGTTGAAACTAAAGACTCTGTAACAAAAAGTCAATTAGCAAATGCTGTGAAAGAAGCTGGGTATAAACCTGTGTCTATTGAATTTGAAGGCGCAGGCCCATCTTCTTCTAAAATTAATTTAAAGAAACCTAAACAAAAAGAATCTGAAGTAGATGTGTGGAAAAGAAAATTAGTTGGAGTATGGATATTCACGAGTATAATTATAATTCTTATGTATTCAAAAATGATTCTTGGGAAAATGCTTGTTCCAGAAATATTAATGACTCCAATAATGCTTATTTTTTCATTTCCAATACTTTTTGTCTTTGGATTTCAAACAATTAAAGCAGGTTTACGAGGATTTTACAAACTTCAATTCACAATGGATTCTTTAATTGCACTTGGAACTCTTGTTGCTTATTCAACAGGAATTTTAAGTTTCTTTATAGTAATTGAAGATTTTTCTGGAGTGTCAGGCATGATTATGACAATTTTTATTACAGGAAAATATATTGAATCAAAAGCCAAAGGAAAGGCAACTCAAGAAATTAAAAAATTATTAGAACTTGGGGCAAAAGATGCGAGGGTTTTAAAAAACAAAGAGGAAATAAAAATTTCTATCTCAGAAGTTAAAGTTGGAGATATTTTAATTGTTAAACCTGGTGAAAAAATTCCTGTAGACGGTGTTGTAATAAAAGGTGAAAGTAGTGTAGATGAAAGCATGGTAACAGGAGAGTCACTTCCTCTTGAAAAAATAATTAAAAGTCCTGTTATTGGAGCTACATTAAATCAGGATGGAATACTATATATTAAAGCCACAAAAGTTGGTAAAGATACATTTTTAGCACATATTATAAAATTAGTTGAAGAGGCTCAAGGAACAAAAGTTCCAATTCAAAAATTAGCAGACAAGATAACAGGAATTTTTGTTCCAGTTATTTTAATAATTTCTCTGTTGACTTTTTTTGTATGGTTGTATTTAACATCATTTGACTTGGGAAGATCTGTTGGAGTTGCAATCTCAGTTTTAGTAATTGCTTGTCCGTGTTCTTTAGGATTAGCAGTTCCAATTTCTTTAACAGTTGGTTCTGGCATGGGGGCAAAACGAGGAATATTAATTAGAAAAGGTGAAGCTATTCAAACTATGAAAGAAATAAAAACAATTGTCTTTGATAAAACAGGAACAATAACAAAAGGGAAACCAGAAGTAGTTGGCTGTTATATCGCAACACCCAAGGGTGTACCCCTAGATATTTCTGAAGAAATATCTACTAAGGGCAAAAGATTTTTTGAAATTGCGGGAAGTTTAGAAAAATTAAGTGAACATCCTCTTGCAAAAGCTATTGTTAAAAAAGCAGATTTAAAAAAATACAAAGAAATCAAAAATTTCAAAATTATAAGAGGGAAGGGTGTTGAAGGAAAAATTGGGAAAAATAAGATAATAATTGGAACAGAAGTTTTAATGAAAGATAATAAAATTTCTTTGAATAGTTTTGAAAGTCAAATAAAAAAATTAGAAGAAAAAGGACAAACAACAATGATTGTTGCAGAAAACAAAAAAGTGATTGGTGTAATTAGTGTTGCAGATGCTGTTAAAGAAGATTCTGTTGTGGCAATTAAATTGCTTAATAATCATGGATATAAAACAGTGATGATAACAGGGGACAATGAAAGAACAGCCAAATCTATTGCAGAGCAAGTTGGAATAAAAGAAGTCATTGCAAGAGTTCTTCCCGAGGATAAATCAAGAAAAGTTATGGAACTTCAAGAAAAAGGTTTTGTTGCTTTTGTTGGTGATGGAATTAATGATGCTCCTGCATTAAAACAAGCAAATGTTGGAATTGCTATTGGAACAGGAACAGACATTGCGATTGAAGCAGGAGACATTGTTTTGGCAAAAGGTTCTTTAATGGGAGTAGTTCAGGCAATAAGATTATCAAAAGCAACATTTTCAAAAATAAAACAGAATTTATTTTGGGCGTTTTTTTACAATAGTATAGCAATTCCTTTAGCAATCGCAGGAGTTTTAAATCCAATTGTTGCAGAACTTGCAATGGCTCTTTCAAGTATAACTGTTGTTGGTAACGCTAATTTATTAAGGAGAAAAAGAATTTGAACTTCTTAACATTTTTTTATTAAATAACTATAAATGCATAAACTAAAAGTTCCTGTGATTGCGAGTTGTAATAAGGGACTTAATCCGATATTAAAAAATAAAGGCATGGCAAATCTATATGTCCATCGTCCTAATTGTAAATTTATAAATTCCCAAATAAAAGCTAAAATTAATCCAAATAAAATTACAAAAAAATAATCTTTTTCTTTTGCATGTTCAATCCAATCAGATTTTTTATTTTTTAGTGAGACTAATAAAAAAATAATAAACACTAAACCAACATCAACAAATGATGCGAGAATAAGATGAAGTGTTGAAGGGATGCCTGTTAAATCAAAATATAATTTATAATGACAAAATTCCCAGAATAAATTTAAAATAAGAACAACTAATGCAAGAGGAATCAACCTATTTAATTTCATAATAAATTAAAGAATTGTAACTTTAAATAAGTTTATAATTATGTGTTTCTTAATTCTCTTATGAAAAAAAGTGGTTTTTATTTTGTTCTTATTTTAATTGCGAGTGTAATTTTTGGACTATATTATTTTGGAATTATTCAAGAAGTGCAAATCAAAGAGCAAGAAGTTGGGCCTTTCAAGGTTGTATACAAAACACATATTGGAGATTATTCAGAAGTTGGAAAAATTCAAAACGAAATTGTTTCTTCTTTATTAGACAACAGGATTAATACAACAAAATGGTTTGGAATTTATTATGATAATCCGCAAGAGATTGAAAAAAGCGGGTTAAGAAGTGAGGTAGGAGTTATTATTGATGAAAAAGATTATTCAGAGATTATGATGTTAAAGGGGAAATATAATATTAAAAATATACCAAAATCAAAAAATGTTGTTGCGACTTTTCCGTATAGAAATAAATATTCTATTATGCTTGGTGTTTTCAAGGTTTATCCTAAATTAAATAAATATATTGAAGAAAAAAATTATTTACCTTCACCTATTATGGAAATTTATGATAGTACTAATCAGAAAATAATTTATTTATTTGAAATTGTTGAATAAATTTATTAATACTAATTCTTATTTTATTATATGAATGAAAAAAAAATCAAAGCATATGTTTTGAAAAATGCAATTGCTTATGGGGGAAAAGCAAATCCTGGGGCAGTTTTGTCTTCGTTGTTTAATGAAGGTTTGAAAAAAGAAGAAGTTAAAAAAGTTATGCTGAAAATTAAGAAAATAATTGAGAAAACTTCTAAGTTAAGTTTAGATGCACAGAAAAAAGAGTTTGAGAAAATTAAAGAAATTATTTCTGAGAGAAAAATTAGAGAGGGTTTGCCAGAATTGCCTAATGTAAAAAAAGGAGTTGTAATGAGAATAGCGCCGTCCCCTTCTGGTGCAATGCATGTTGGACATGCTTTAACTGCAAGTATTTCTTATGTTTATGTAAAAAAATATGGAGGTAAGTTTTATGTTAGAATTGAAGATACAAATCCAGAAAATATTTATGAGCCTGCTTATGATTTATTGAAAAATGATTCTGCTTGGTTATTTGAAAAAAAAGCAAAGATTGTGATTCAATCTGATAGAATAGAACTTTATTACAAATATGCAAAGAAATTAATTAAGTATGGAAATGCTTATGTTTGTACTTGTTCTGGAGATGATTTCAGGAAAAACGTGAAACTCCAACAAGATTGCCAGTGTAGAGATTTTAATGCTAAAGAAAATTTAGAAAGATGGGAAAGAATGTTGTACACACCACCATTGGCGTATACTGACTCACTTCGTTCCCAGCACGAGAACCTGCAAGCAGGCCCCGATAAATTTTCAAAGAAAATTTCTACTGAGGGCAAAAAAGGATTTAAAGAAGGTGAGGCGGTTTTGAGATTCAAATCAAAAATGACTCATAAAAATCCTGCAATGAGAGATTTTCCTTTGGCAAGAATTAATTTAACAAAACACCCAAGACAAGGGAAAAAATATAGGGTTTGGCCATTAATGAATTTAGCTGTTACAGTAGATGACATTGAAATGAAAATGACACATATTATTAGGGCAAAAGAACATCGTGATAATGCAAAAAGACAAGAGATGATTTTTGAAGTTTTGGGGAAAAAATATCCCTGGGCTGCGTATCTTGGAAAGTGGCATATTAAAGGATTAAAACTTTCTGCAAGCGAGATTACAAAAGACATTAAAGAAGGAAAATATTCTGGTTGGGGTGATCCTAAACTTCCCACGATTCAAGCATTAAAGAAAAAATATAAACCACAAGCTTTTTGGAAAATGGCTGAAAATCGTGGGCTTTCAGAGGTGGACAAAGTTATTGACAAAATGGAATTTTTTAAGTTACTTGATAAATTTAATAAAATTTAAATAGTTAAAAAATATTTAAGTTTATGATAAAACATAAAAGAGGTATATCTACTGTGGTGATTACAATTATTATGATTGTTCTTGTTCTTGCGGCAATAGGTGTTGTATGGACAATTATCAGCAGTATTATTGAGGATAGTTCTGGAGAAATTGGTATTAGTTCTAAATGCTTAAAAGTTAATTTGATTGTAACAAAGATGATTTGTGCGGATGCCACTTGTGATATTACTGTTAATAGGAAAGCTGGAGGAGAAAATATTGGAGGATTCAAATTAATATTTAGTAATAGTGTTTCTGGAAATGTTGGGACAACTGTTGAAAATGTTGTTGGAAATATTCAGGAATTGGGGACAAAAACTGCAGAAGATAAAGCACATGGATTAACTGATGAGCAACCTGATACAGTAGAGGTTGTAGTTTATTTCTTAAGTGAAAGTGGAACAGAGCAAATATGTTCACAAACAAAAACTTTTAAATTTTAGATTTTATATTATCTTTTTAATGATTTTTTTCTAAGATGATAAGTTAGTGCTAATTCAATACAATGTCTTAATTTTTTTATTGGAATTTTTTCATTTTGTTTAAAGATAATAGCTCTATTTCCTTCATAGGTAAAATCTTTTGGATATATTTCTTTGAAGGTTGGAATTAAAGTACTAGTACATTTAAAATATATAGCATATTTATCCCCTAAAGATTCTTTCCAATTAATTCTAATTGTGCTTCCACTCTTTGATTTTTGTGTAAGATAACTTGGTTCTCCCCATTTAAGTGTTTCTTCTATTTCTCCAACACCTTTTGTCTTTGCTGCTGTATCAAAAATTAATTGGCGTAGAAACATTAGTTTAGTTCTAAATTCTTTTGGGTAAGAAGTAAAAACTGTAGCTACTTTTTGATTGTTGAATTTTTTTTGTTTCATTTTTACTTTTAATATTTAAAATTTTGAAAAAATTTTCAAGCCAACTGCTTTGATTTTTTCTGTTAATTACATCTGGCGTTTTAAGTTTGTCTATTTTTTGATTGATTTAACAATCCATCCGATAATTCCAAGAAGGGTAAGTGCCATTCCAATATATATAATTCCCCACTTAAATAATGAGAGGATGCTGGATAATAAAGCTAGTTTGGTTGAGAATACTGGTAAAATAAAAATCATCAAAACTATGCTAAAATTCTCTAGGATATCTATAATACCTCCTAGAATTGGCAAAATTACTAATTTTTGTATTTTATTTTTTGGAGAAAATGCTTTTTTGAATAGTAATGATAATAACAAGGCATATGAAATTGAATAGACTACTATGAAAAACATATCAAGTGTAAAAAAATTGTATAAATAGTATTGTAATCCTTCATTAGAGGTTGTTGTCAATAATTCTTTTGCATACTCAACACCATATCCTATTTTTATATCGAGTGCATCAAGTCCATTTGAAAAAGTTTTAAATTTTTCAGCAATCCTTGATGTTAGAATTATTTGAATTATTATATTTAATATCAAAAAGAATCCAACTTTTTTCCAAGTAGTATTTTTGTCAATTAATTTATAAATTTTTGAGAGAGTCTTTTTTGATTTCATATTCTTTTTTATTAATAATTTAGAGATTTATAAATCTATTTTATTTTCAGATAATTTTCAGAAAAAAATAAATGTATAGATAAAAAATATTTGGAGGATTTTATTTATGCTAAAACAAATTAACACATCTTCATAACGTAAACCTCATCATTCTTTCTAACTTAGGAAAACGGCATTTCCTTGAAGGTCAACCTTTCTTATGTATGGAAGCTGTTCGCCTAAATACAATCCGACGGGCGAAAGATACGTTCAAGACTGATTATTGTTGGTCCTCTTTATTACATATATTTCGTCGTTTCTTCGGACCAATGGAAGTTTAATACCAACTTCTTCTCCTTTTTTTCCTTGTTTAACTTTTTTATTTTTTATTTCTATTGAAGTTATTTTTGATTTTTTTAGTCCTGTTGTTTTTCCAATCACAACAATATTATCACCAATTTTTAATGAAGAAACGAGTTTAATCGTTGCGACTTTAACTTTTGGATAGTAATGCAAAATTTTTCCTACAAAATGTTTTTTTTCTTTTGCTGCACTATGTTCTATTCTTGCAAAATCATCTTTTGTTGGTAAACCTAAATAAAATCCTGAAGAAAATTCTCTGTTGTAAACTTGCTTTAATTCTTCAATTGATTCTTTAATTTCTTTTTTTAATGCTCCACTCGGTGTACCTCTAATTGCGGAATGTTGGGGCATATCTAATGCTTTTCTATAAACTCTTGTAACAACATCTACATAACGAGGGTCTCTATTTCTTCCTTCAATTTTAAAAGAAGTAATTCCTGCTTTTTTTAATTTTTCTATGAAAGGTAAAGTACACAAATCTTTTGCAGACATTATTTTATTATTTTCTAATTTTAATTCATAACCTTCTTGTTTATCTTTTACTGTGTAACTTCTTCTGCAAGGGTGTATACATTCTCCACGATTAGCTGAGCGATTGAAAAGGAATTGTGAAGTGAAACATCTTCCTGAAACTGCGACACACATTGCTCCGTGACAGAAACATTCAACATCAATTATTTTTGAAATTTGTTTTATTTGCTTTAGATTTAATTCTCTTGCTAAAACAATTCTTTTTGCTCCGAGTTTTTTGTAAAATTTTGCTGATTCTATATTTGAAACAGATGCTTGAGTTGAGATATGAAAAGGAATTTTATATTTTTTACATAACTGAATTACTGACAAATCCCAACAAATTACTGCATCAACTTTTCCTTTAATTCTTTTAATTAGTTTTTCTAATTTTTTTAATTCTTCGCTGTAGATTATTGTATTTATTGTTAAATATTTTTTTATTTTATTTCCACATAATTTATTGATTTTATCTAAATCTTTGATTTCAAAATTTTTTGCATTTGCTCGCATACTAAATTCTTTTAATCCAAAATAAATTGCATCTGCTCCAGCTTTAATTGCTGTAATTAACATTGGAAAACTTCCTGCAGGTGCTAAAAGTTCATATTTTGTCATAAAATAAATTAAGAAAATATATTTTTAAAATTATTTATTTATCTTTTTTAAATTTCTTGCAAGAATTGCTCTTTGTTCTATTTTTCTTGTGACTTTTATTTTTTTACTTCCTTTAGAAGTTGGATTTTTTATTGTCTGTCCTGCTTTTGCTTTAATAATTGTGTTAAGAAGTTGCATAGGAATTTTTTCTGATTTTGGAATTCCTAAATCTCTATGAAGCTTTCCAGGACGATGTATTGCTCTCTGAATCCACCTCTTTACCATGAATAAAATAAGAAGGGATTGTTTAAATAATTTTCTTAACATTGGGATTAAAGAAAGTTCTTTGGAGTGTAACGGAAAAGAATTTGGGAAAATCCTTGCAGGATTTTCTGTTTAATCTGTGTTTCACGACCGAACGAAGTGAGAGCCTGCAAGGCGGTACCGAGCCGATAGGCGAAGGAGTTTTTTTCTTCTGCGTTAAGAAAATTTAAATCTCGTATCTTGGGTTGGGAAGCGCGCGCTTTTTTGCTTCTTTTTTTTTAAAAAGAAAATTTCATTACTTGTCTTCGGTGAATTTTTGTTAGGAAGTTTTATAAAGTTTGAGTTAATTCCTAATTGTATGACTTATGAACAACAAATTGCAAAAGCAGGATTAGATATTAATGCAATTAAATTAAGACCAGATAACCCTTTTACTTGGGCTTCGGGTTTTAGAATGCCAATTTATAACGATAATAGAATGTTTTTGTTTCATCCAGAACACAGGGGCTTATTGGCTAGAGGTTTTGAAGAAATATTACAATCAGAAGATATTCCTTATGAAGTGATTGCAGGAACTTCTACTGCAGGAATTCCTCCTGCAACAACATTGGCAGACCATTTAGAAAAACCGATGATATATGTAAGAGATAAGCCAAAAGGTCATGGATTACAAAATCAAATTGAAGGAATTGATGCTGAATCTGATTTGCAAGGAAGAAAAGTGGTATTGGTAGAAGATTTAATTTCTACTGGTGGAAGTTCTGCAAGGGCTGTTCAAGCTATAAGGGATGCGAATGGGGATTGTAATTATTGTGTTTCAATTTTTAATTATGGATTAGATAAAGCAGTTCAAGCATTTGAAGGTTTAAATCCTAGCTGTGAAGTAAGATCACTTTTGACTTATGATACTTTATTGGAAGTTGCTAAAGAAACAGGTTATATTAATGAAGGACCAGCGAAAATGTTAGCTGAATGGAGAGCAGATCCTTTTAATTGGGGAGAAAAACATGGCTTTCCCAAAGTGGAGAAATAAAGATGAATCTTACAGATAAAGAACAACAGGCAAGAAAAATGGTTTGTTTGCCATTGGATGGACTTGCTACAATGGGAGATGTTAGAGCAAGAGTTGAGGAATTAAGCCCTGTTGTTGGATTGTTCAAAATAGGTAAGGAAACTTATACGAGATTTGGACCTGAATCTGTTAAGGCAGTTCAAGATTATGGTGCGAATGTTTTTCTTGATTTAAAATATCACGATATTCCGAATACTGTTAAAGGTGCTGCTGATGCTGCAAGCCAATTAGGAGTTTATATGTTTAATGTACATGCATCAGGCGGATTAGAAATGATGCAAGCAGCAGCGGAAGGTGCGAGGAATGGTGCAGAAAAATATGGAACAGAAATTCCAAAAATAACTGCTGTTACAGTTTTAACAAGTATTGATGGAGACATTTTGAATAATCAATTAAGAGTTCCTGGAAGAGTTGAGGAACAAGTTTTGAATTATGCTCAATTAGCAAACCAAGCAGGTTTGGATGGGATTGTTTGCTCTGCTGCAGATTTATATGCAATTAGAGATCAACTTCCAAATGATTTTATGTATGTCACACCCGGTATAAAAGGACCAAGAACACCAGCAGGTGCAGACCAAAAACGAGTTTTCACTCCTGGAAATGCTGTTCAAGATGGTTCAAGTATTCTTGTAATTGGTAGAGCAATTACAGGACCTAAAACTTCAGAGGAAAGAGTCCAAGCTGGATATGAAGTTTTAGAAGACATGGCAAAACATCTATAATTCTTCTTGACGAAATCAAGACTAAATGTTGCGAAGCAACTAAGCGCGTCTCTCCTATTGGGTGGGA
>JBDLJZ010000021.1:0-13593 GCA_039714095.1 Nanobdellota archaeon
TTTTTTCCATATCATCTTTTTCTTCTTTCTTCTCTCCTTTCCCAAGCTGCTCCCCAATATTTTTTAAAGCAAAATCAAAATCATCTTTTGTAATCTCAAACTTTTTAATATCTTTTTTACCATAGACTCTCTTAATCGCTCTCATTCCTGCTTCTCTAGCAATTGACTCAATATCTGCACCAGTCCAACCATCTGTTTTCTCAACCATCTTCTTAATATCAACTCCAGAACCAAGAGGCATCTTTTTCAAATGAACTTTAAAAATCTCTTCACGAGTAACTTTATCAGGAATCGGCAACTCAACATGTGCATCAATTCTTCCTGCTCTCAACAACGATTCATCAATTAAATCTCTCCTATTTGTCGCAGCAATAATAACAACTTTCTCAAGTTCTTCAACACCATCTAACTCAGTCAAAAGTTGATTAACAATCTTCTCAGTTGAATCATTCATAGAACTTCCACGCATTTTAGAAATTGAATCAAATTCATCAAAGAAAATAATCGCCGGAGCAACCTGCCGCGCTTTCTTAAAAATCTCACGAACATGCTTCTCTGATTCTCCAACCCATTTACTAACTAATTCAGGGCCTTTAACAGAAATAAAATTTGCATTCGCCTCATTAGCAACAGCCTTAGCCAAAAGAGTCTTCCCAGTTCCAGGAGGTCCAAAAAGTAAAATACCTTTTGAAGGTTTTACACCAGCCATCTTAAATAACTCAGGTCTTAACAACGGCAATTCAACTAATTCTCTTAATTTCTCTTTAGCTTTTTCCAAGCCACCAACATCATTCCAAGTAACATTTGGCTTATTAATCAAAACCTCCCTCATAGCAGAAGGTTCAACATTCCGCATAGCATCAATAAAATGTTCACGACCAACTTTAATTCTATCAAGTTCTTCAGCAGGAAGTTTTTCATCCATATTCTTAAATTTTCTCAAATGAGGTTTCAAAGCTTTCAAAGCAGCCTCTTTACACAACGCTTCCAAATCAGCACCAGTAAAACCAATTGTTCTATTAGCTATCTCATTAAAATTAACGTCTTTATTCAAAGGCATCCCACGAGTATGAATCTGCAAAATTTCTCTTCTACCCTCTTCAGTAGGAGGATTAATCTTTAACTCCCTATCAAATCTTCCAGGACGTCTCAATGCCTCATCAATATCATCAGGACGATTTGTCGCAGCCATAACAACAAGTTGTCCACGAGATTTTAAACCATCCATTAAAGTCAACAACTGTGCAACAATTCTTTTCTCTGTTTGATCAATACCTGCCCCTCTCTTCGGTGCAATAGAATCAATCTCGTCAATAAAAATAATTGCGGGAGTAGATTTTTGCGCTTTCTCAAAAACTTCACGAACATGTTTTTCACTTTCCCCATAATACTTACTCATAATCTCAGGACCAGCAATAGAAAAAAATGCAGAATCAGTTTCACTCGCAACTGCTTTTGCCAATAAAGTTTTTCCTGTTCCAGGAGGCCCGGTTAATAAAACACCTTTAGGCGCACCAACCCCCAACTTCTCAAAAACTTCTGGCTGTTTCATTGGAAGCTCAACCATTTCGCGAACTAATTCAATTTCATCTTTCAAACCACCAATATCTTCATAATAAATTCCAGGTCCTTCAGCATCTCCAGAATAAACCTCCTCAGAAACTTCAACTTTTGTAGAAGGAGTCACAACAACCACTCCCTTAGGAGAAACCTTACTCACAACATAACCAAGTTTTTTAGAACTCGCAATAATAACCAACTTCTGCTTAGCCATCAAAGGTTGACTCAACAATTTATTATGAAAATATCCACTTGAATCCTTACTTAATCTCATTTCTTGCAACGGCGATAAAACAATTGACTTTGCTTCTTTAACATTTTGCGCAATATTAATAGAAACCTTTTCCCCAATAGAAACTCCAATATTTGAACGCGCGGTTCCATCAAGACGAATTTTATTTTCTCCTTCAGTTCGCAAACTCCTCATAGCCCGTACAACAAAAACATTTTTTCCTTTAATCTCAATTAAATCTCCTGACATAATTCCAATCTTATCCATCACAAAACTTGAAATCCTCGCAATACCTTTATCAATATCTTCTTGAACTGCTTCATCAACTTCTAACATAAATTTTTCTTCTTTCATTTTTGCCCCTTGTAAATATTTTTTTGTAAAAAATCTTTCGGGGTACGCCCTTGGGTGCTAAACCTCAACTCCAAAACTCCATTACTAAAATTTAATTCATATTTTTTCTTACCCAAAGATTTAGGCAAAGGTTTTATCAATTCAATACCATTACTTAATTTATGTGCCAAATAATCAGCAACACTCTCACCAACTTTTCTTCGCGCAACAACCTTAATCTCATTTTTTGAAACCTCAACTCGCACATCTTCCTTCTGATAACCAGGTAACTCAAAAATCAAAAACACATCTTTATCTGTCTCAATAAAATCAATCATCCGCTCATCTTGCTCCCCGCTAATTACTTCATTATTTCTCTGTCTATATCCAGAATTCTGCCCAAAAAAATTATTCATAATATCTTCAAATCCATTGTCATCATCAAAAAAACTCATGCTCTTAGTAAACTTTTATGTAAGAAAAGTTTCGGGGCACACCCTTGAGTGTCCAAGTTTAATTTATCTATTTTTTCCATTATATTTTTTCTCCATTTTATGTGTATACGAAACGTGTATATTTTTATTTATAAATTTTTGTATCTCCATTTTTATTTTTAAATTTTACTATCCAAAATACCCCGCACTAGGAACAGCTGCCTTTGCTGATTGCAAAAAATTATCCTCAATCTTTTGATAAACACTTATAGCTGCCTTAGTAACACTAGGTTTAATTTTAGTTAACGCCTCTTTAAAATGTTTTTCCAAAACCTCTTTAGCATCAATTGATTCTCTAAGAGCAAGCATACCTGCCTCACGAGCCACAGACTCCAAATCCGCACCAGTATAACCTTCTGTTTTCTTAGCTAACTCCTTAACTAATTTTTCCTTATTTTGAATTGGCATTTTTTTAGTATGAATATCTAAAATTATTTTTCTACCTTCCTCTGTAGGAGCATTAACCAAAAGAACCCTATCAAATCTTCCAGGACGCAAAAGTGCAGTGTCCAACATATCTGGTCTATTTGTTGCCGCAATAACCAATACATCATTTAAATCCTCAAGCCCATCCATCTCTGCAAGCATTTGATTCAAAACTTTTGTAGCTTCTTGGCTTGATGCATTATCTCCAACACTCCTCTTAGAAGCTAAAGATTCAATTTCATCAAAAAACACAATACAAGGTGCAACTTGTCTCGCTCTTTCAAAAACCTTCTGCATTCCTTTATGAGAATCATTCACCCACTTGGATAATAAAGAAGGTCCTTTAATTTGAATAAAATTTGCTTCAGATTCTTTTGCAACAGCTTTTGCCAATAAAGTTTTTCCTGTTCCAGGAGGCCCATATAATAAAACCCCTTTAGAAGGTCTAATTCCCAATCTTATAAAACTCTCTGGAAACTTCATTGGCCATTCAACTGCCTCTTTTAATTCCTGCTTAACACTTTCAATACCTCCAATATCTTTCCAACTAATATTAGGTGTCTCAATTAAAACCTCTCTCATTGCCGACGGACGAACAACTTTCAAAGACTCCATAAAATCATCTTGTTTAACAATTAATTTCTCTAAAATTTCAGGAGCAATTTCTTCTTCTGCATCAAGTTTTATTTGAGGTAAAATTTTTCTTAAAACATTTATCGCTGCCTCCTTGCCTAAAGATTCTAAATCAGCACCAACAAATCCATGCGTCAAACTAGAAAGTTTCTTCATCATTTGTTTCATAAAAATATCTTTTAGATTATTTTTTTCATTAAACGAAAAAGTTGATAAAACTTTTTTATTCTTTTTAATATCCTCTGAAAACTTCCCAATATTTTCTTTAATGAACTTAATCATTTTGTCATTTTCTTTAATTTTATTTTGACGACTTTTAATTTCAATATCTAATTTATTAATTTTTATTTCATTCTTCATTAAATCATTATTTAATTTTAATTCAGAAATTTCGTTTTCTAAATATTTTTTATCAGGAAATGATTCCAGAGGCATTCCACGAGTGTGAATTTTTAAAATAGTTAAACGACCTTTCTTGTTAGGAACCCCAACTTCTATCTCTCTATCAAATCTTCCAGGACGTCTCAATGCAGGATCAATTGCATTTACACGATTAGTCGCACCAATAACAACAACCTTCCCACGCGACTGTAAACCATCCATCATTGTCAAAATTTGAGAAACAACTCTTCTTTCAACCTCTCCGTGAACATCTTCTCTCTTCGGAGCAATTGCATCAATCTCATCAATAAAAACAATTGAGGGAGCATTTTTCTCAGCATTAGCAAAAATATCTCTAATCTTTTTTTCTGACTCTCCATAAAACTTACTCATAATTTCAGGACCATTTAATAAAATAAAATTAGAATCTGATTCATTTGCAACTGCCTTTGCTAACAGCGTCTTACCAGTTCCAGGAGGTCCGTGTAACAAAACTCCTTTCGGAGGTTCAACACCCAATCTATCAAAAATCTCAGGATGCTTCAAAGGAATTTCAACCATTTCACGAATTTTTTTAATCTCTTCATCCAATCCACCAATATCTTCATAATTAATTTCAGAAACACTATCTTCAATAACATCAACTGCCTTAGGATTCAAAACAACTTCTGTATTTTCAGTAATTCTAACAACCTGACTAGGTGTTGCATTCACTACAATAAATCTAATTTGAGAAATTCCTCCTCCTAAATTACCAATACCCATATTTCCAAACATATTTCCTAACATATCATTTAAATCCCCAAAATCATCAGATAATAAATCTTTTCTTCGCTGAACTCCTCCAAGAACAACTAAATCTCCTTTAATCACAGTTCTACCCAATAAACCTCTTCGCAAATGCTCTGGCTCTCCCTGAACCATAATTCCTTTTTGCGCAGGAGCAATTATAATTTTTTTCGCATCTTCAACAATTGCACGAGAAATTACAACAACATCTCCAATCCCTGTCCGAGCATTTTTTCTAAGAATACCATCAACACGAATTATCCCCTGTCCAACATCAGCAGGATATGCCCTATCCGCAATAGCAACAGTTTCCCGAGTTCCTTTAATTAAAACAGCGTCTCCCCTATCAACCTCAAGCTCCCGCATAACACTCGCATCCAAACGCACAATACCTTTGTAAACATCTTCCTGCGACGCCTCAGCAACCTTCAACTGAACTTGTTTTTTATTTTTGTCTACCATTTTAATTTACTTTTGTTTTATTCCCTTTTGAAAATAAATAATATCTCTAAGATTTAATCTAGGAATTATAATATCCAAATCTCCCATCTCAAATACTTTATCTTCTATTCTTGTTTCAATTCTCCCAATTGTAAAAACATGACAATCTGGATTAACTAAACATTTATATTGATATCTTTTCAATTCATCTCTAGACATATTTTCCATATTATAATCTTCAATCCAAGTAGTCCCTATATTTTTTTCTACCATTTTTTCTTCATCATTTTATTAAAATTTAAACTTAATCTTCCTGTTTCTTCAAAACACAGTTTAACCATATCATCCATCATCTTTTCTTGCTGATGCATAAAAGACACAATTTCTTTTGGAATAGATACAGTATAACTATTTCCTACTATCCGCATTTTGACTTTAAATTCCTTATTTTTTAGGTTAATAAATTTATTGTATTCAACTTCATCAACAGGATGTACTAATTTTTCTCTACACTCAGGACAAACTAAAATTCTCAAAACAAAACCATTTTTTATAAATTCCCCTCGCTGCATTTTACTATCGCATTTATTACAAAGAATTTGATTATCAAATATATCTGTCATGTGTATACGAGAAATATATACTATTTAAAAA
This sequence comes from Nanobdellota archaeon, assembly GCA_039714095.1. Taxonomy (GTDB): domain Archaea; phylum Nanobdellota; class Nanobdellia; order Pacearchaeales; family GW2011-AR1; genus JAUVHP01. Next base: position 5,944 of record JBDLJZ010000021.1, read on the forward strand.
TATTTCTATAACAAAAACATTTTAAAAACTCATTTTCATTTTAACAATAATGAAAAGAGGTAATAGAAAAAAGAATTGGAAAGCTCTGAAAAATTTTCTAGATAAATTTTGGTTTCTTGTATGGAAAGACGACAGTTTCAAAGGATGGATAATTTCCATAATTTTTATTTTTATTTTAATAAAATTTATATTTTTTCCATCTTTAAGTTTTATAACAGGAACAGAACTTCCTCTTGCAATTGTAGAATCGTGTAGTATGTATCACACAGGAAATCTATTATCAAACTACGATGAATGGTGGCAAGCAAATGAAATAAAATATTCACAGTTTCAAATTACAAAAGAAACATTCAAAATATTTCCATTCAAAAAAGGATTCAATAAAGGAGATATATTATTTATAATCGGAACTAAACCAGAAAAAATAGAAATAGGAGATATAATAATTTTTAATTCAGGTGTACGTTCAACTCCAATAATTCATAGAGTAATAAATATCAGACAAGAAAATAACAAATACATTTTTTCAACAATAGGGGATAACAACCCTTCTCAAATTTCTTTTGAAAGAGCTATAGGAGAAAATCAAATTGTAGGAAAAGCTGTATTCAAAATTGCCCCTTATCTTGGATGGGGTAAGTTAATCTTTTTTGAACTCACAAATAAAAACAATAATTGGTTTTGTGAATAATTTTTGCGTAAGTTTTTTAAAGCTCCTTAAACAAAACTACATATGTTATTTTGCCCTAAGTGCGGAGCGATCCTAGTACAAAAAACAAAAAACGCAGGTTGTCCACGATGCAACTATTCTTCTAAAGAAAAAACAAATGTTAAAATAACAGAAAAAATAGATGAAAGAAAAGAAATTCCAGTAATCTCAAAAAAAATAGACATTCACCCAATTGTTGAAGAAGAATGTCCAAAATGTTCTCATAAAAAAGCATATTTTTGGATGCAACAAACACGTTCTTCAGACGAAGCCCCAACAAAATTCTTTAGATGCGTGAAGTGTGAAGAAACTTGGAGAGATTATAGTTAAAAATATATTTTTTAATAAACAAACTCAACTCGTCTTGTCGCCAACTCTTTCAGAAAAACCACATTTTCCACATTTCAAAAAAATCAAATTATCTTCATCAGAATAAAAAACACCACAATCAATAACCTGTGCTTTATCAAATCCACACTTAGAACATTTATGCTCATAAGTCGCAAAAATATTTTCTTCTTTAATCGCACCCTCGCCAATTTCATCTTTTTCTGGAATTTTCTCATTTGAAGACAAATCTAATTTTAAATAAACAACAAATCCACAAGAATTACAAACAGATTTATCTCTATTCAACATTAACATTCCACTGCATTTTGGACAAAATTTAATCACCATAATGAAAAGATGGCCTCGACGGGATTTGAACCCGCGACACCCAGATTAAGAGTCTGGTGCTCTGACCAGGCTGAGCTACGAAGCCATATTGACTGCGAAGACTGGTCGGACCAGGCCGAGAAATTACGCAAAGAACAATCTTCTTTTGCAAATCCCGAGCGTGGTTTCGAGCCGAGCTACGAAGCCATAATAATTTTATCTAAGAATAATTTAAAAAACTATTTATTTAGCATACTCACTACTAAATCAATTCAATTTTTCAGGGGCAGATAGTTTATTTAATTAAACTCTGGATGTTCTCAATTGCATCAGCAATTTCTCTACCTTTCTTAGTTAGTTTTATCACCTTTATTCGCCCCTTTTTTTCAAACATAACTAACTTCAATTCTTCCAAAGTCTGCAAAATTTTCACAGCGTGGCTATAAGTACAATCAACTTCCTTAGCCAAAAGACTACCATACCTCATCCTCGTGTTCTTCTTCAAAGAAACCAGCATAAGCGCCGGCTTTCTCCTAAAAAAGATATCAAAGTTGTCTTTCATTTAAATTTACTTCCTTGTAGGAATTTGAATGCATGGAAAAATTCTATTTTTGCTTTCATTTTGTTTTGTTTAGATATATATTTCAATCTATATAATCAGAAAAGAATTAACTTATAAATGTTTTGCAAAATATATTTTCCAATACACCCCAATAAACCAAATACTTTTACTGGTTTAAAGTAATGAAAAAATACTAATAAAATTTATCATGAAATCTTACTTCAATTTTAGAGTTTAACTCCTCTTTTTTTGAGATACTCATTATAATTTTGTTCTGTTTTTCCTTTTATATTTTTATTACAAACATCAAAAACCCTGTCTTGTATAATTCTTTCTCCATCCAAAACACAAGCAACCCTATCAACTAAAATTTCAGCAGTATTTAATATTTGAGAAAAATCATCCTCACTAATATTAATTTGTTTTTTATATTTAATCACAAGCTTTCATATATAAAAATCTTTCTTTCTCCTTCTTTCTAATAAAATTTTCTGCAAGAAAATTTTCAACACCCTTCACCCAATCGTCTACATATTATTTCTTTGCCCTTAGTAGATATTTTTGAGAAAATATCTCAGAGTACACCCTTGGGTGTTAATTCGTCAATCTCAATTTGTTTTTCATTGTCCTCTTTTTAGTTGAATGTTTTATTTTTTTATTTTAATAAGCCTATTAATTTAGTTTTAATTTCTTTAACCTTCAAATCATTTAACTCCAAAAACTTAACCTCGCAAATTTCTAAAAATTCTTTTGCAAAATCAGAATAATCCTCTTTTGAATCTCCCAAATAATACTGGACACCTATTCTCTCTTTCTTTAAGTCAATCAATTTATTTTGGATTTTTTTACCAAATCCGAATAAATCCATCATTTTTAAGGTGCAATCGTGAATTTCACACTTGATTCCACATTTAACCAAAAGAGAATAAAGCGCATTGTAACACACATAATATTCCTTAATTATATTCCACTTAGGCTCTTTTTTATCAATCAAACTAAAATCTCGCCTCGCATCTTTGAGATAAGATTTTGCTATATCTAAATTCGGCTCAATTAACCTTATTCCTTTTCCCTGCTTAGAACACCATTTTAAATCATCCATTGTAAAACCTCCTACATAAATCAATAAATTTATCCATCTCCCCAAAAATAACATGACTCTTTAATATCTCTAAAGCAAGCGTATCTCTTTTAATTACAAGCTTTTCAAATTTATTAAAAGAAATAATTTGGTACTGGATTTTTGGCATTGTTCTTAAAACATTTTTTAGTTTCTCAGATTTATTAGAAAAAATAACCACATCTATATCAGAAAGATGCGTTGAATATCCTTTAACATTAGAACCAAATAAAACAAAACTTCCAAAAGGAATAATCTCCTTCAAATCTTTCCATAAAACATTGTTTTTAGAAAAAATAAAAGATTTATATGATTCAATTAAGTTTAAAATAATTTTAATCTTCTCATCAGACAAATCCAAATAATAAAAATTAGAATTTCCTCTTGATTCAAACCTTAAAACTCCTTCGCTAACTAATTCTGAAAGATATCTTGATGCACTCTTTTGAGGAATTTTTGTTATTCTTGAAATCTCGCTCCCACTAAATCGCCTACTATATTCGTAACTAAAAGGAACAAGTACATTAAGCCAATTTTGGCTTAACTTAGTCATATATGACTTATAATTCTTTTTCATTTCTTTCACCATTTTAATTTCCATCAACACCCTTCACCCAATCTTCTACAAATTATTTCTTTCAAAGCATCAATCTCAATTTGTTTACCTTCAATCAATTCTTGTTGTTTTTGAGAAATAGCCCATAAATAAGGGGTTAGTTTCCCATAATCTAAACCTAAATATTTGGGCACAGTTTTTTCATTACCTTCATCATCTATAATCGTTCTATTTTCATTTTCACTTCCAGTTACAATATCTGGAATAAATAATTCAACATCTTGTGCGATAAACATCCCTCTTTTAATATCTTTTTCTTCTTTAAAATTTCCATATACAGGATTTAAATTTTTTAATAAATCAATTACATCAACTTCATTTTTTAAATTACCATCAATATCTTTTAAGCGTCTATCTGATGATGTGCTATAAGCGACCGAAGAAGCTCCATTTTTTATAATCTCCCCTAAATTTGTATCATCATTTCTTGTAAATTCTGCAAGTATTGCTGTTGTTCCAGCGCCAGAATCTCCAGCTCTAATTTTTATTCCATGATTGTTAACCCCTCCACCAGCATTTCTAAAATAAGCTACATATCCTCCTGTATTAATATCATATACATCCAATTTAACCTCTGGGCTACTCGTCCCAATCCCCACATTTCCTGAGGGGGTTATTCTCATTCTTTCTGTATTGTTAGTTCTGAAAGTCATCGCTCCAGGAACATTAGACGCTCCAGCATTTCCATCCTGAACATTATAAATTGCTGTTGCTTCACGATAATCATTATTTGCATCAACTCCATAAAATCTAAGAAGACCCAGCAATTCTGTATCTTGTGTTGTGGACATGCTTCCAAATGTATCCGAATGGCTTCTCATAAAAAACAAACTACTTGAATCTGTTGTTGTGTCTGAATATGTTCTTATTGCTTGAAAAATGCCGCTTCCTGCCCCATTAACATCTAACACATATTCAGGACTCCCAGTCCCAATCCCAACATTCCCACTCGTCACATTAACATAAAAATCAGAATTATTAATAGCAAAATCCTTTGAACTATTTACAGGCGTAATCAAATCCCCAATTGTCTGCCAAATTGAATTACTCGTCGCTGAATCTTCGGCTGTTTTCACGCAATAAATCAAAGCATAAGAAGCTGGGGCTGTTTCTGCACCTGTTCTTGCTCCACCTTGAGCAGTTGAAGTAGCTGAATCAAACAATAATCTTTGAGGTTGCTGGGTTGTCCCAGAAGCACTAGCTCCGATAGTGGTGGTTGTGGAAGTGTATTCGATGTCAAAAGCTCCATATATATCTGAACTTAAAATAACTAAGTTGGCATCTTGTAAGTTTCTAAATCTTGCCCCCCCAGTAATTTGTTGCATACTATCATTCCCATATTCCCCATAAGTTGCACTAAAATTAGTTCCATTCGCCATTAACATACTTCCACTCACTCCAGCACCCCTAACAAAAATACCTCTTAAATCAGGAGTTCCTGAAGTTCCATCAGCCAAAGTCCAACCACTCGGACAACTTGCCAAATTAAAACTCATTACTGCATTTTCAGGAATATTTCTAACTCTCAAATCAATAGTTTCTGAACCATTATTATAAAAAATAGAACCTCCACTTGCATACATATCTCCTCCTCCTTTAAACGTTACATTCTCTGCATCAAAAGTCAAATCCCCTAAATAAGAAACCCCTGTCACATTCAAATTCCCAGAAACCAAAATACTCTCACCAACAGTCAAATTAGAAACAACATTTCCATACGTTGCATTTGCCATATCAATCCAATACTTTTGTTGTCCGTCCGCAGTTGCCAAGGCAGGAATCCAACTGCTTCCGTTGTAGACATAATTATACATATTAGAAGCTGAAATTGGATAAAGAAATAATACAAAAACTAAACAAATTATCAACTCTTTTTTCATTTTAAAATAAGTTTACTTACGTATTTAAACTTTTTTACCTACATATAAAAAAATCAAAAGAATAAGAAATTTTTTAATCCTTCAAAACAATAATATTATTCATACCTCTCTGTTTTCTTTCAATTAATTGTTTGGCTTCAAGTTTATCAAGTAAACGTGTTGTTTTAACTTTACCAATTTCTAATTTTTCTTTTAAATCAGATTGAAAAACAGCTTTGCCTTCTTTTATTAAAAAATCAATTACTCTTTTTTCTCAACAACCTTCTTCTCTTTCTTTGTTTTAGAAATCCAACGAACTTTCCTTCTTTTCATCTGCATATTTTTCCTACATTTTGCAGAACATAAATGATTAATTTTTCCACTAATCATAACTAAAGTAAGCCCGCGAGGATTCTCATAAACTTTTCCACAATAAACACATTTAGGCATTTGAACTCTCTTGAAAAAAATATGCTGTTATTCCATATCCTTCTTTAGTTTTAATTATTTCTGGTTGATAATCTGTCTCTTTTAACACGCGTTTTTGAATTTTCTCTAAATCATCTTTAGTATATGCTGGATTTATCAACTCTAACATCCCACATTTATTATTAGTTAAACATTTAAATAAATTTATTGTCTTAGAAATTTTTTCCAAATCATTTTCACTAATCATCTTAACTATATGCTCCTTTAGTTACCTTAGATTTAATCCTTCTCGCCTCAATTTCAGTTTCTCTAAGCATTAAAATATCTCCAATTCTCACAGCTCCACGAACATTTCTCCTCATTGAACGTCCTTCATCTCTTCCTTTTTGGACTAAGCACTTAACCTGAGTAATTTCCCCTCTAAAACCTGTTCTACCAATTAACTCTTGAACAACTGCTGGCACAACCTCTCCTAAAATTTTATCACTTCCCTTAGATGCTTGTGATTTTTGCTGTTCTTGTTTTTTTTGTGTTTTTGCCATTTTTAATTTTAACTTTCAAAAAAAATTACAAATGAATTTACTTCAAAGCAACAATATCTTTGTCTGCATCACCAACTTCAATAACTGCAACAGAAGAAGTTGAAACAGGAAGCCCAACAGCAATACCTAATTTTTGTTTACTATCAACTTCTTGACATTTGATGTTTTTTTCCTTACACAAAATTGGAAGATGCGCAACAATTTCCTTAGGCTCAACATCGCCCGCATAAACAACAAATTTAGCAGTTCCTCTCTCAATTGCTTTAGTTACTTCATTAGTCCCTTTCTCAATTTTTCCAGTTGTCTTAGCTTTTTCAATAATTTTATATGAATCCATTTTATTTTTTTTAGTTTAATTAAATAAGAAGATTAATCCTCTTATCATCGGATAATGAGTTAAGAAAAATTTGGTTTATAAAACTTTGCCAATAGTTAATTTTACTGCGGAAAAGTTTCGGAATACACCATTAGGTATTTAAGAAAAATTAAGTTAGAAAAGATTGGTTAGAATAAGATAAATTTTTTATAATTTTTTCATCTCTAAGATAACAACTTCTAACTGCTCTAAATAATTTTTTATCGTCACCATCAAACCTTTCTAAATTTTTTTTATTTTTTAAATATAAACGAGAAAATTGTGCGCCATTCTTAACAAGATTATCTATATTCCCCAGATTAGCAAAATCGCGAATTCTAAGATTCTGACCATCCCCAATTAAATCAACATTTAATCTAGAACTATGATCGTTATACAATTCAAGGAATGCTGAACTATAAGGAATAATACCTATTTTAAAATCAGGAATAAATACAGACCTTACCACAAACTCTCCATTGAGATCTTCAAACTGTGAAAGATAATTAACTCCCATTAATTTTTGAATAGAATTCGCCCCCTTAGAAATAGTTGCCTGAATAAAAATATCTTGGAAAAAAGAATAATATTCATCTATATCATGAATCCATTTTTCATCTTCAAAACTCATATTTAAACAAAAAAAATAGAATTTATAAATATTTATATAATAATCTATCGACTTCCAACAATTTCATCAAAGTTTTCCTTATACCAATCAAAAGTTCTTTTCAAACCTTCTTCAATTCCAATTTTTGGTTCATAACCAATTTCTTTAATCGCAGAAATATCTAATTCAAC
>JBDLJZ010000022.1:0-13189 GCA_039714095.1 Nanobdellota archaeon
CCAGAAGAATCTTCAACTCTAAAAACATTATCTGCTTCATCAGTATCAATAACAGATAATTTACTTAATGTATTTACATCATTAATCCCAACATTTCCAGTCGTAGGGCTAATCATTAAAGAGAATTCTGATACTCCATAATTATAGATCCTCCAAGCCCCATTCTCATCAATTTGCCCCATATAATAATTACTCTCTCCTGAACTATTTCTCCACCACATAAGTGAATTTGCACTCCCCCCTCCATTTTCTAAATACAAATCTGTATTCAAAGAACCTACTATACGTATCGCATCAACTACATCTAATTTTTCTGTCGGACTCCCCGTCCCAATCCCAACATTCCCTGTTGTATTTTGTATAGTAAAATGATTTGTTATCCCTGTTACTGTTCCTTTATTTGCATTATCTTGTTCTCCAATAGTAAAAATTCCTGCATCATCAAATAAAATACTATTTCCAGTTGAACCAGATACTAATCCTACAAATAAGCCATCTCCTCTTTCATTCAAAATAAAAGAATTATTTGATGCCTCTTTTACATGTAATTTACCCTCAGGACTCGCAGTCCCAATCCCCACATTTCCCCCAGTATAAGTCATATTCGTACCAGTCAAATCCCATCCTTCTGTTGTAACAACATTCAAATTCAAAATCCCAGAACCATCAACACTCAAAGGCACATACGCCCCACTTGAATTCTGCCCATAATTCACAGTTGTGTTTCCTCCTGTTCCAACCTCAACACCTCCCCACTTCAAAACACCTCCATCATTACGAAACAATTTCCCTGCAAGAGAGATATTCCCAGAACTAATATTCAACATATCTGACACATTCAAAAACGAAATATACTGTCCTAATCTCTGAAATAACGCATTAGAAGAATCTTCTGTCTCGGTTTTCACGCAATAAATCAAACTCGCATCTGCATCTGCCCAGGTTGGTTTTGAGTCAAGTTCTACGTCTCCTGAGAGAAAACGACCAGCGGTTGTGCCTACTGATGAAATTAATCTTATTGTACCCCCTCCATCATTTACCCAAACTTCATAATCTTTAGGAGTTGTAGTTTGTTGACTTGTAGATAGTACTGAATCAACTTTAAATACTACTCCTTCAATAGTCATAGTCAGGTCTGTTTGTATTGAACTAAAAACACCTTTTATATTAAGTTTCATCCTCCAATTCCCATCTTTATCTTTATATGGAATTGCAACACCTCTTTCAGTTGTCCAATTTTCCGCAGTAATATTAAAACTTCCAGGACCATCAGACGAGTTTGCATAATACTGTTTCATAACCTGCTCACCATTGATAAACTGATTTGATAAATTAGGTGTGCTTGAAGTTCCATCTGCCAAAATCCAACCAGCAGGACAACTCGCCAAATTAAAACTCATTACTGCATTAGTCGGAGTAGTAGCTCCAGAACTGCTCCCTGTCCCAGTTCCAAACTGCACCCATGTTGTTGTGTTGTAATAATAATACGCCTCTGCAGAATCATTATACCAAATCGTCCCATTCCCTAAATTCAAATTCTGCGAAATATTCACATCACCATTTCCTCCAATTACCATTAAATCATAACCACTCTTATTTTGGAACTTATAATCCCCTGCACTAACTAAGGAAAATAAAAAAATTCCAAAAACCAAAATTGTGAGTGTTTTATTTTTCATTTTTACACCTCACAAAATTATTAAAAAAAGTGGAGGCGCCTTGGCTGGGACTTGAACCCAGAGACCGGTGAAGGTACTGTTTATTAGACAGTTGCTCTAACCTTTGAGCGACCAAGGCATTCTCCACACCAGAATAATAAATAGAAACATTTAAATAATTATTGCGCATAATTTTAATGTATCCGGTGAAGATATGTTCTAACCTTTGAGAGAATTTTCTCTCAAAGTCTTTTTTAGTATAATTTAAAGATTTTTTCCCTTTTCCAAAATATTTAGATAATTTGGATAAAAAACCATCGTCCACAAAAACTAATGTATTATTCATTTTTAACCCCCAATTCAAAAGAAAAAAAGTCATCCAGCGACCCCGTAGGATCACTGGGGAACATACTCACAATCCGAAGATTGCTAAAACAATCAGTTATTTGAATTTTAAAAGGTTTTCTATTGTCCAAATTCAAATTCTTAGAAATATCTCGTAAGAGGTTCTCGTGCCCTCCTTGGGTATTCACATTACCAACTAACTCCCCATCATTTCCACCAATCTCATCCTGAGCATTTCCCTCAAATCTCCACCAAGAAACTAAACTAGGAATATTTTTCAGAATTTGCTCATCAGAAAATTCTGTCTCATCAATCCTCTCACTCCCAACTTTTGCCAACCACAATTTAAACGGCTCTGCTTTTTTAGAAGGGATTGATTGAATAATTCTAAAAATTCCTTTTTTATTTGCGCAATCAGTTAAATATTTCTTACCATCAATAGATTCTAATTTCAGTTGTACACAATTTGTGGACAACTCAATATTGTGATCAAGTTCCCTAGATTTTAACATACTCCAATAATTTCTTGGATTTTGCGAATCAGTCAAAGCCAAAATCACATCAACAACAGAAAAAAACCATTCCCCACTATACCAAACTCTTCTAATTTTCCTATTCCTAAACACAATTAATTTATTTTTCATATTCTAAAAATTAAATCCTCCCCTTCTCTATAAATTACTGCCCCACTAACACTTAAATTCTGCGTAACATTCACATTCCCAACAACATTTAATTTCTCTGTCGGAGCATCTGTCCCAATTCCAACACTCCCTGAATTATAATAAATACTACTTCCACTCTGGCTCCACAAATTAGAACCATTCACATCATCTGCCCAGGTTGGTTTGGAGTCCAATTCTACGTCACCTGAAACTCTCCAATCAGTAGAAGAAGTAACACCAAAAAGAGAGATTATTCCATTACCTGGATTAGTACGTCCCTGTGTTGCATCATCTTCAGCAGAATAAGCTGTTGAAACAGATTGAAAATAATTTATAACATTTTTAGAAGTAACTCCAGATATTGTTATATCTATAGATGTTGCCCCAGTAGATAAAATACCTGCAATATTAAACTTCATCCTCCAAACCCCGTCAGTTGTTTTATACGGAATAGCAACTGCCCTTGTAGTTGACCAATTAGTTCCAGTAACATTAAAATCCCCTCCATTTGAAGTTCCATTTCCATAATACTGCTTAAATGCAACTCCCCCAACACTTGTAGAACTACTACTTCCGCTTCCAATTTCTATCCAAGCTGTCTTGTTATAATAATAAAACTTAGCATCACTATCATTAAACCAGATTGTTCCATTCCCCAGATTCAGTTTATTCTCAACAGTCACATTCTCTGCAACATAAACATTACGCCACCTCAAAAGCGAACTTCCTAAATCAAACACACTATCAAAACCCTGCGCAGGAATCATGCTCCCATTAACATTCAGCTGATTAACAGCCAAACTACTCAAATTATAAACATAAAGTGTCTGTGCAAAAATTTTCCCTGCAGAAATAGTAATTCCTCCCTGAGTCCAGCCCCCATTAAAATCCTGGGTTCCATTAATTGCATTTCCTCCAAGCAAAGCCGCAAAAGTATCCTTTGCCCAATTAGAAATAGAAACATTCGCTGCCTCTGTATGATTATAATCCCAAATAACACTGCTATTACTCCGCACGTCAATAGTTGCATTCAATTTAGTCTCATTAAATAACAAATTAATCTCCCCTGTATCTCCTCCTCCAGATAAATATTCTCCATCAGTATTCACTGCCGAAATATCGCCTGAACCAGAACCAAACAGCGAAGAATTATAACAACTTCCATTCCCCAACAAAACATAATTCTCAGCACAAATATTTGCAGCATTTGTATCGTTACTCACAAAACCAAGTCCCTCAAAATTTTCAGTAGTATTCACCCCGCTAACCCAACTATAAATTGTATCAAGAATGCTCTCTAAATTTGTTCCAACCCAATTTGTCCCACCACTTTTATTAATATAACTCGCAGGAATATTCGCCTGCATATGCAAATAAGTTACATTACCCACCGCACTCTCAAAAACTTGTCGTGAATTCCCATCAAAACTAAAACCTTCATCATTAATAAACATCTCAAGATAATATTTTTCCCCATAATTCAAGTTCAATTCATTACTTCCATTACCCAACATCACATCATACTTTCCCTCAGAAATCGCTCCGTCAAAATTAGTAGTAGAATTATAAAGTAAACTTCCACCACTCATTGCATCAAAAATAAAAACAGTTAAATTACCTGAGTCCAAATTTACTCCTCCTTCTTTTACATTTCCTTGAAAAGCAATAAAATTTCCTGCCAAAATCATAGGGCTAACTAATAAAATTACAACTGCAAAAACCAAAAATAATCTCTTTATCATTCTCTTTATTTTGATAAACAACTAAACAAATTATTCTTTATAAAGATTTTTACTTACCACGATAAAATTTTACCGTACAAAAATCACCGACGGAAAAAACAAAAATTAAATAAAGCAACAAACCAACCAATTACATGCAAAAAACTATTACAAAACAAAAACTAAAAAAATATTTTAATCTGACAAAAACAGCACTAAAAATCGCAGAGAAAAATATAATAAAAGAAAAAGAAAATCACGCAAAAGAAATAATTGAAATGGTTTCAAACTATCTTTCAGATGCAAAGCATTTTGAAAAAAAACAAGATTTTGTAAATGCATTCGCAGCACTAAATTATGCACACGGATGGCTTGACTCAGGAGTTAGATTAGATATTTTTGAAGTGAAAGATGATAAACTTTTTACAATCAAATGATTCTAAAAAAATAAATAAACATTTCCTCTTGCCCCAAAAAAATGAATCAGCCATCTATGTTTTTCTTTTTCAAGGATAGCACGATAATTTCCAACTCTAACTCTGTATTGTTGTCCTCTACCAACCATTCTTTTTATATCTAAAAGTTGATTATTTTCTAATTTAATAAAACTCTCTAAAAATTTACTTTGAATATAAACAGGTAATCTAGAAAAATCTTTCTTAGAATTTTTTGTAAATTCAATCTTCATTTTCAAATCCAAATTCGCCTTTTACCTCAGCTAAAGAAAAAGTTTTTCCTTCTCTTGCATCCTTTCTTGATTTCTCAATTGCTTTTTTTGTCTCAGGTGAAAAATCTAAGTAAGGCTCAAGAAGATCCCAAAGAATTTCTTCAAAAGGTTGGTTTGTCTGTGCTTTGATAGTTTTTAATGCTCCAACAAAATCTTGACTAACTTTTATTGTAGTTTCCATACATAGGGTATACTAAAAGTATATTTAAATCTTACTAAATTATACATGGTTAGTTAAATTCAGAGGTTAGATTAGATATTTTTGAAGTGAAAAATGATAAACTTTTTACAGTGAAATAAATTAATCAAAAACTAAATCTTTTCTCATAACATATTCTGGAGGATAAACAAAATAATCCATACTCTCTTCTACAAATCCAGCATTTTTACTAATCTTATACATCCTTAAATTATCATAAGAAATTCTTGATTTCAAAGATTTTGCACATTGGTTTATCGCTAATTCTTGTAGCTTATCAAATACTTGTAAATAAAGTCCTTGTCTAGAAGGTTCAGATTCAGCCCAATCAATCCAACAAACATCTTCCTCAAAATGATAATTTATAAAACTATAACCTCCTCCAAATTTTATCTCAACCCTATCAAAATTATCTATTTTCTTTTCACTTTTAATTTCAGGCAAACTATTAATTCTTTTTTGTGCAAGAATATTTTCAGCCTGAGAAGAATTAATTTCTCCTGCAAGCAATTTATCTGCAATCTTTTCTAAATCTTCCATAAATTCCTATCAAAAAAATAATTTATAAAACTTTCTATCTGTCACTACTTTATAATAAACACAAATACTCTTAAACATTTTTTACATATTTTATTCATGAAAAAAGAAGTGATAGTCCTAAGTCTCGGAGGAAGCCAAATAATTCCAAATAACGTAGATAAAAAATATTTAAAAAATTTCAAAAAAATAATTCTAAAAAATAAAAACAAATACAAATTTATAATAATTTGTGGGGGAGGAAGCATCGCAAGAAAATACATCTCAGCAATTAATCCTAAAAATGAAAAGATGCAATCTCTTGCAGGAATCGCAACAACGCGAATGAACGCCAGATTTATGAACTATTTTTTTGGACAAGAACCAAAAAATGGAATCCCTCTTAAAATGCAACAAATAAAAAATTATCTAAAAAAACAAGATATAATTTTTTGCGGAGCATTGGGATATCACCCCAACCAAACTTCAGATTCAACTTCTGCTCAAATTGCAACAAAACTAAAAACAAAATTTATCAACTTAACAAATGTAAAAGGATTATACACAAAAAATCCAAAAAAATACAAAGATGCAAAATTCATAGAAAAAATATCTTGGAATGATTTTAACAAAATGACAAATAAATTAAAATTCAAACCAGGACAACATTTTGTCTTAGACCAAAAAGCCTCAAAAATAATAAAACAAAATAAAATTCCAACTTATATCATCGGACTTGATACAAAACAATTAGACAATCTTTTACACAACAAAAGATTTATTGGGACAACAATTGAGAATTAATTTACTAAAAATTCATACAACTTTTCATCTGCATCAACAAGCTTACGACTCTCATAAAGAAGACTTAATAGCACTTCCGGACTATCTTCCAATGTGGCCAAACTTGAATTATTGGGTCTAATAGTATAAACTGAAATTCCCTTTTCATCAAGAATTCGCTCTAAATTTTCCAAATAACTTCCAATCTCCATCTTATTCTCGAGATATCTCTCTTTAAATTTTTTATCTCTCGTCTTAAACCATTTATCAAAAATAGAATCAGACGCATTAATATTATTATTATCAACAATTAGTATCTTCTCTATTCCTAAGTTTTTTTCTTCACTTAATCTCACAACCTCCATTATATGTGTCTGGGCAAGAGAAGTTAAGGGACAATCAAAATAAGGCAAACCCCCAACCATTGTTGGCTCCCAAAAGGGAGGAAATTTTGCAGCAACCGGAAGATTAATCGCAGCTTCAAGCACATTAGGAAGTTCCCATTTATTTCTCAAAAGATATCTATTCCTATTAGAAAAATATTTTATTTCTCCACTCTCAGCATTAATTACAGGAATAATATAATCAATAGGTGAAGCAAAAAGTTTATTTAAATTATTCTCACTAAAAAGACCTTCTTTCTCAAAAATATCTATGATCATTTTTATATCAATCATTTTCCAAATTCTTTTTGGGCTTATAATATCTCTCTTTGCAAAAAGATTATAAACCAATTTTCCAAAAGAGGATTTATTTTCTCGGAAGTTATCTAAAAAGTTAGAGAAACTATTCTTACTAGCAATATGATTTTTGATAATGCCTTCAAGCTTGGTATATTCTCTCATTACATAAGGAACTCCCGCAACCATGCTCCCAGAACAAGTCATTAAAATAGCAGGATTTTTAATTTCAAATTTAGAATTATTTGCTAATTCCTCTACAACAACACACCCTCCAATACAATTTGTGCTCCCCCCAGAATTAATAATTGCCAATTTATCTTCCACAATAAAAAATTAAATCAAGCATATATAAGAATTATTATAAACCAGTATATCCTAATAAAACAATGACAATCTTACACAAAGACAACTTCAATAAACTAAAAAATAAAGTCAAAGAAGCAAAATCGCCAATTATTTTTACAAGCAACGATGACGAGTTAAACAGAAAAGTTCTAGAAAAATTGCAAATAGATATTCTATTAATTAACCAAAAAAATAGAAAAGATTTTCAAAAGCAAAAAAACTCTGGATTTAATCATGTTCTTGCAAAAATTACCAAAAAAAATAATATTCAAATAGGAATAAATTTAGACGAAGTTGTAGAATCAAATTCAAAAGAAAAATCAAAAATCCTAGCGAGAATTCAACAAAACATAAAACTCTGCAATAAAAACAAAATCCAAATGCAATTTATAGGAAAAAATAAAAGAAATATTTACGATTTAAAATCATTAGGATTAGTTCTAGGAATGCCAACATGGATGACAAAAAGATTACAGAACATCAATGAACATTCCGCAAGAAATCAATCCTGAGTGTATCTGTCATCCGTCGGATTGCATTTAAGATGGCTTGCTTCAGTGCAAAAGGAAAGATGGACCGTTTCAAGAAAATGCCGTTTTCTTACCAAATGCCTACTTGGATAACTAAACAATTAGAAGAGAACATTTTTTAATACTATCTTCCTTCTTTTCAAAATGGAAAAAATTATCCAATCATTAAGTCCAAACGAAATAAAAATCCTCCCTTATTTAGATGAAGAAATTCATCAAATTTGCAAAAAATCAAATTTAGACAAAGTCTCAGTTCTAAGAGCTCTTGAATATCTTCAAAATAAAAAAATAATTACATTTGATACAGAAAAGAAAAAAATAATAGAAATCGGAACAAATGGAGCATTCTACAAAACAAAAGGGCTTCCAGAAAGACGATTACTAAATCTCTTAGATGAAAAAAGAATAATTCCATTACAAGAAGCACAAAAACAAAGTAAACTTTCAAATGATGAGTTCAAAGCATCATTAGGAATATTAAAAAGAAAGGCCTTGATTGATTTAAAAAATAATAAAATAATTTTAAATGCAAACAAAGAAGAAATTTCAAAAAAAATTTTAGAAGAATTATTTCTTGAAGCACTCCCAATAGAATATGATAAACTATCACCAGAACAATTATTTGCATTGAAATCACTTCAAAACAGAAAAGAAATAATTAGGATTACAGAAAGAAAAAATTTCAAAATTAATATAACAGAATTTGGCAAAGAAATTATAAAATCAAAAATTCCAAACAACGATTTGATAGAACAAATAACACCTGAAATTCTAAAAAATGAAAAATTATGGAAAGGAAAAAAATTTAGAAGATATGATATTACTTCACCTGTTCCAAAAATAAAAGGTGGAAAAAGACATTTTGTAAATCAAGCAATTGACTATGCAAGAAAAATATGGACAGACATGGGATTCCAAGAAATGACTGGAGACGTTGTTCAAAGTTCGTTCTGGAATTTTGACGCATTGTTCACTGCTCAAGACCACCCAGTTAGAGAAATGCAAGACACTTTCTTTATAGATGCCCCTAGTAAAAATTTTGAAAAAGATTTCCAGGGTACACTCGCGAGTGCAAAAATCTCAGAACTTCCAGATAAAAAATTAATTGAACAAATCAGAACATCACATGAAAAAGGCGTTGAAGGAAGTAAAGGATGGAATTATAAATGGGATGAGAAACAAGCACAAAAAACCTGTTTAAGAACACACACCACTTGTCTCTCAGCACAAACACTTTCAAAAATAAAAAAAGAAAATCTTCCACAAAAATTCTTTGCAGTGGGAAAATGTTTTAGAAACGAAACAATTGACTGGTCACACGGATTTGAATTCAATCAAACAGAAGGAATTGTAATAGATAAAAATGCAAATTTCAAACATTTACTTGGCTACCTAAGACAATTTTTTAAGAAAATGGGTTTTAAGAATCTAAGATTTAATCCTGCATATTTTCCTTACACAGAACCTTCAGTAGAAATCCACGCATGGCATCCTGAGAAAAAAGTCTGGTTAGAGTTAGGTGGTGCAGGAATTTTCCGCCCAGAAGTTACAATCCCTCTTTTAGGCGAACATATACCTGTTTTAGCATGGGGTCCTGGATTTGATAGAACAATAATGGATTACTACAAAATAAAAGATTTACGAGAACTTTACAAAAATGACTTAACTAAATTACGTAAGATAAAACACTGGATAAAATGAAATTAAAAGAAGCACAAATTAAAATAGAAAAATTAAGATTAGAAAAAGAAAATATAATGTTACGTTGGAATTTCATAGTATTAATTTATATTGGATTAATTCCTTGCACAATTGTTATTTGGGCAACTTTTGTCAACTCTTTCAAGTCTCCCAACATCCAAATAAGTTACACAATAACAATCATTTTATGTTTAATCATATTTACTATCATCACTCTTAAAAAATTTCTTTACAATAAAATTGTAAGATTAGAAGAAATTAATAAGAATATAATTAAACAATTAAAAAAATAAAATGGCAAACGTAAAATTCAACAAAAAAATATTTGAAAAAGAAATTGGAAAAATAAATGCCAAAATGCAAGAAAAAATTGCAATGTTTGGAACACCTGTTGAATCAATAACACAAAACGAAATTGAAATAGAAGTTTTTCCAAATCGTCCAGATTTACTTTCTTATCAAGGTTTCAAGCGTTCATTCTTATCATTTCTAAACAGAAAAACAGGGTTAAAAAACTACAAAGTAAACAAACCAGAAAAAAATTATCAAGTTATAATTGACTCTTCAGTAAAAAATATTCGTCCACACACAAGCTGTGCAATCATTAAAGGACTCAAACTAAATGATGATAAAATAAAAGAATTAATTGATTTACAAGAAAAACTTCATTTCACAATTGGAAGAAAAAGAAAAAAACTTGCAATAGGAATTTACCCTTTAGAAAAAATAAAACTTCCAATAAAATATCTTGCGCTTGAACCAGATAAAATAAAATTTCAACCTCTTGAATCTCCACGAGAAATGTCTGGTTTGCAAATTCTTCAAAGACATCCTACTGGAAGAAACTATGCACATCTTTTAGCAGGAAAAACAAAGTTTCCAATTTTTATTGATTCAAACAAAAATATACTTAGTATGCCTCCAATTATAAATTCAAAATTAACAGGAAAAATAACAATAAAAACAAAAGACGTTTTTGTAGAATGCTCAGGCAATAATTATGAAATTTTAAAAAAATGTCTCAATATCATAATTACTACATTGAGCGATATGGGGGGTAAAATTTATCAAATGAAAATCAAAGGAGGAAAAGAAAAAATAACACCAAATCTTATTCCAGAAAAAAGAAAAATATCAATAAAAAATGCAAACAAATTATTGGGATTGGATTTAAATGAAAAACAAGTAAAACAATTCCTAGAAAAAATGGGTTATAATTATACTAAAGAAGAAGTAGAAATTCCTTCTTGGAGAACAGATATTTTACATGAAGTTGATTTAATAGAAGATATTGCAATTGCTTATGGATACGAAAATTTTGAACCCATCATACCTAAAATTTCAACAATAGGTCAAGAAAATCCAAAAGAAACACTCAAGAGAAAAATATCAGAAATTTTTACAGGACTGAATATGATTGAAACTTCAAATTACCACTTAACAACCAAAAAAGACCAGTTTACAAAAATGGGAATTCCAGAAAAAAAAGAACCAGAATTTATAGAACTTGAAGAATCAAAAACAGAATATAATTTACTAAGAAATAATCTATCACATTATGCACTAAAAAACTTATCTGAAAATGTTGATTCTGAATATCCTCAGAAAATATTTGAAACAGGAAAAGTATTCAAATTAAAAAATAAAAAAATAATTGAGCAAGAAAATTTATCTGCAACAATTACTTCTGGAAACTTCACAGAAATAAAACAAATTTTAGAATATTTAGGACGTATGCTTGATGTAAATTTAGAATTAAAAGAAACTGAACACACTCCAGAACACTTTATAGAAGGAAGATGCGGAGAGATAATTTTAGAAAATAAACACATAGGTTTTATCGGAGAGATTCACCCAAAAATTATAAAAAATTGGAAACTCAAAATGCCTGTTGCACTAATGGAACTTAATTTAGAAGAAATATTTGAAAAATTAATTTAACCAAAAAATTCTTTCCATCTTCGTTGGAATGTATAATCAGATATAAACTTTATAGCTCTCTCATCTTTTTTTATTATAAGGTCTCCTCCAGAAGTAAATCTTATTCTAGTACTTGGCATATAATTTATACCCTCCTTTTGAAAAAATTCTTGATTTCCTGGAACTGGTTCAAAGAAAAATGAATCTCGCAAAGACATATCTTCTAGAAATGCATGTATTCCAATTACATCATCAAATCTTATATTCTCCCTTTCTTTGGTTGTATGTGTAAAACCAGTTACTAAGAATACATTTTGTTGTAATTCTGGCTTAGTTTGAGTTAAATCCAAAAAACATCCATAAGTATAAAGAGCATAATGATAACATCTTAAAGTAGATGTTTTATGTCTAAACATATTTTTCCAAAAAGAATTGTCTTTATGTAAATAGGATATTGCACATTGATTAGCTTGTGTTAAAGCATCTTCTATAGAATTGATTTTTCCCTCGGTTGTATCAAGTCTCTGTCTTGCCTTCTTAATTTCTGATACCCAATGATATTTTGGAAAACAATGATATATAATTTCCATTTAATTTACCCAAAATAGTTTTTCCCATTAACTTCAGGCTTATGGTCCCAATTAACCTCAATTTTCCTTACAAAAATTAGCAAATCTTTTTTTATCTCTTGCCACAAGTTATATGATTCTTTAATAAATTCAGCTTCTTTTTCTTCAGAGAATTCTAAATCAAGTTCAACAACTTTCATCTCGCTCTTGGCAAGTCTTCCATAAATATCAAATAATTTTTTTCTTTCATCATTTGTAATTAATTTTACGATTGATAAAACAAACATAGGGGCATGAGATGGCTGTAAAAATGTCTCAACAAAACGCAAATAATTTGCAAATCTATCTGTAATAAGTTTTCTAATTTCTCTAATTAAATAGTCAGTTTCAATTTCTGCTATTTTTTCTATATAAAAATCCTTATTAAGTTCATCAAAAGTAGAAAGATTATACTTATTTTTAATAAAATAATATTTCTTTTTTAATTCTTCTAAATTACTTTCTTCCATCAAAAACTCTAAGATTAAGGTTTTATAAATTTAATGAAAAAGATTTTATACAATTAAATCTAAAAATACTTATGCCACATTAGCTCAGAAGGTAGAGTGCTACATTGGTAATGTAGAGGTCCTGAGTTCAAATCTCAGATGTGGCTTATTTTTTAATAAATTTCAAAAAAACAAATATCAAAAAAACAATTAAATAAGCTATTGAAATAAATCCAAATATTATTGATAAAAAAGCAAAAACCTCTTCTAAAAACTCATTTGAATTTACAAAATATAAAACAAAAGAAATAATAAAACTAATTGTAAAAAATATCAATC
>JBDLJZ010000023.1:0-12444 GCA_039714095.1 Nanobdellota archaeon
CAGTATCAAGACGCAACTCGATGAGTTAAAAGAGCGTGGGGAGAAAAGATGTTTGAATTAATTGTAAAAAATATGGAAGACGCAAGAGAAAAAGGAGATTTGTGTCATTCAAGAGTTGATTAATAAGCTTAAATAAGAAAGATAAGTTTTTTAAATAGATTATTTCTGATTTATTTATGAATAGAGAAAAAATTAAAGCTAGAGGGAAATTTCCATTTAGCAAATATTTTCAAGAATTTAAACAAGGAGAAACTGCATCAGTAGTTAGAGAAAGAGCAATTGTGGCAATGTTTCCTAAAAGATTGCAGGGAAGAACAGGGGTTGTTAAGGGTAAAAGGGGGAAATCAGTAATAATAAATATAAAAGATCAAAATAAAGAAAAAATGTTTTTAATAGAACCTGTGCACTTAAAAAAAATAAAATGATAAGAAAAAGTGAACCATTGAGTATGTCTGAAGTGTTAGAATATTTGGACAAAAAAGAAGAAAAAGAATCAGATATAATTGGGTTCATAAAAAAATTCACAAAGTTGGATGCAAAAAAAGCAAAAGAGCTTAAAGCAAAATTAGTAAAATTAGATTTAATGAAACTCAAAGATGAACACATAATAAAGATAATTGATGTTATGCCTGAAAATCAAGAAAATTTGAATAAAATAATATCTGGGATTAATTTAGATGAAGACGAAACAAAAAAAATCCTTGAATCAATTAAAGAATTTAATTAATGAAAATGGCGTACAAAATAAAATTTTCATTTATCTAATAATATAAGGAGACCAATTAAATGAGAGAAGAAAATGTAATAATACTAGAATACCTTCCTAATGGATATCCTTTAGAAGGAAAACATATGCCTCTGGCACAGGCAATTGGAACAACTAATTTGACATTATTAGAATTAATCCCAAGAAAAGGTGTTTCGTTAAATCAGGGAGAAGAAGTTTATATTGGAGAGGGGAAAAGAGATAAAATTTATTATATTCTTGGAAGACTTAAAAAAGAAAAATTAACTGAAGCTGCTAAAAAACACTTAATAGAATTTGTTGAAAATATAGTAAAACAAAGAGAAAAAGAATATGTAGATTTTTTTAATAAAGCTGAAGCAATAAATAAAAGAATTCATCAGATTGAATTGTTGCCAGGGTTGGGAAAAAAGTATATGACTGAAATTTTGAAACAAAGAAAAGAAAAAGAATTTGATTCTTTTGAGGATATCAGAAAGAGAATTCCTAATTTGCCATTTCCAGAAAAAATTATTGAAAAAAGGATAATTCAAGAATTAACTGAACAAGTAAGGTATGATTTATTTTTAAAATAAAATGGAACAAAAAATACAAGAAAAAAATAATGAAGAAAAAATAATAAGAATTTTATCTAAAGATATAGAAGGTAAAATAAGTGTTTATTCAGGGTTAACAAAAATAAAAGGAATATCATGGAGTTTATCAAATGCTATTTGTAATATTTTAAAAATTGATAAGAAAAGAAAAATAAGTTCTTTAACTGAAGAAGAAATAACAAAAATTACAGATTTTGTTAAAGATGCTAAAAAAATCCCTTTAAATTTGTTGAATAGAAGAAATGATTTTGAATCTGGAAAAGATAAACATTTAATTGGAAGTGATTTGGAATTGCAAAAAGAATTTGATATCAAAAGATTAAAAAAAATAAAAAGTTATAGAGGATTAAGACATCTTATTAATCTTCCTTTAAGAGGGCAACGAACTAAAAGTAATTTTAGAAAAAATAGAAGAAAAGGTTCTGGAATAAAAAAGAAACAGAAAGGAGGAACAAATGAAAAGAAAGCATAAAAATTATTCAAGACCAAAAAGACCTTTTGATAAAGTCAGAATTGATGAAGAAAAAGAAATTAAAAAGGAATTTGGATTAAAAAATAAAAAAGAAATTTGGAAAACTGAATCAAAAATTAAATCAATAAGAGAAAAAGCTAAAAAATTAATTTCTGCTAATAAAGAACAACAATTATTATTATTTGATAAATTAAAAAAAATAGGGATTGAGGTTAATTCAATTGCAGATGTTCTGGGTTTGGAAAAAAAAGATTATCTTAAGAGAAGGTTGCAAACAATATTAGTAAAAAATAAATTAGTAACAACTACTAAAAGTGCAAGGCAATTAATAACTCATAAAAAAGTTTTGGTTGATGGAAAAGTTATAGATAGTCCGTCTTATATTGTTCCAATAAAATTAGAAAATAAAATTTCTTTGAAAGTAAAAAAGAAGAAAGAAGTGAAAATTGAGGAAGTTGTTAAAGAAAATAAAGAAGAAGTAAAAGAAGGAGAAAAACAAAATGAGTAAAGAAAAAATTGAGAAACTAAAAGAAGAGAAAAAAATTGAGACTTCTAAAAAGGATTTTAAAAAATCTTTTGAAGCTGTTGTGAATATATATACTTCGTTTAACAATACTTTAGTTCATGTTACAGATATGTCAGGTGCAACAATAACAAAGGTTACAGGAGGTATTGTGACAAAACATAATCGTCTTAAAGCAAATCCTACAATTGCAATGTTTATTGCCAAAAGAATAGCAGAAAATATTAAGGATTTGGGGATAAAAAATCTTTATGTTAGGATAAGGGCGAAAACAGGGAATCCTGCACCAGGGCCTGGAACTAACGCAATAATGAAAAGTTTATCAAGAGAAGGGTTCAAAATACTGAATATACTTGATGTCACAAGGGTTCCACGTGGTGGACCTAAGAAGAAAGGTGGGAGGCGTGGACGTAGACCTTAGGCAAACACTTAAAAGTAAATAAAATTGCAAATAACAATGGAAATAATTAAACAAAAAGAAAATAAACTAATATTCAAAAAAGAAATGGAAGAAAGTTTAGCTAATGCGCTAAGAAGATACTTAAACGAAATTCCAATAGTTGCAATAGATGAATTAGAAATTTCTAAAAATGATACTCCTTTATATGATGAAACTATTGCCCATAGAATAGGATTGATTCCTTTGAAAATGGATAAAAAGTTTAATCCAAAAACAGAATTAAAAATTAAATTAAAATCTAAAAAAGAAGGGTTAGTTTATTCTGAAGAAATTAAAGGGGATGTTGAAATTGTTTTTGATAAAATACCTTTAACTTTTTTGAATAAAAATCAAGAAATAGAAATTTCAGGAATCGCAAGAGTTGGTAAGGGAAATGAACACACCAAATTTTCTCCAGGAATCTTGTTCTATAGAAATAGTATTGATATAAAAATTGATAAAGAATGTCCAAAAGAAATTGTTGATGAATGTCCAAAAGGCATTTTTGAATTAAAAGATAATAAAATTATTGTTAAAAATGTTGTGGAATGTGATATGTGTGATATGTGTGTTGATTTTTGCACAAATTTAAAAAAAGATTATATAAAAATAAATCCAACAAAAGAGTTAATTATAACTTTAGAATCTTTTGGACAAATGAAAATTAAAGACATTTTAAACAAAACAATTGAAGTGTTGAAAAAAGATTTGGAAGAAGTTGGGAAGAAATTGAAATAAATAACTTTTAAAATTATTAGAGTTCTTGGATATGTGAAAACTTTCGGGTCAAACCAGTTTTTCCACAATAATTAAAAAGCAATTTTTTCTTGTAGTATTATGCGGATGTGCCTGCGTTGCTCACAAGTCCACTTGCTTACGACATTTTGTAGATAAATGCAAGTAAACATTGCTCGGTCAAACGTTTTCCCACTCCTCATGAAATGCGGAGTTGCCGGAGTGGTCAAACGGGACAGACTCAAAATCTGTTAGCTTAGTGCTTACGAAGGTTCGAATCCTTTACTCCGCATAAAATAGATTCTCACCTTACAGGTTTCCCACAGGGATGACCTCTTCGAGGCCTCGAATCCTTTACTCCGCATAAAAAATTTTAAAAAAACTAAAATCTAAATTTAAAGATAAATCATTTGGCAAAAATGAAATGGGAGAAGTTTCTAAATTATTTGATGATCAAAAAAGTTTAGATTCATCAGCTTACGAATTCCTATATAAGAATCTCCCTAAGCGTGCAAGAAAAATTTTGATAAAATCTTCTAATTAACAAAATTTAAAAATCCCGCTCTCAAATTTATTCTATGGTAAAATATATTTTTGGGCATACAAAACCAGATACAGATTCAATTATAAGTACAATTTTATATTCTAATTTTTTGAATAAAAAAAACATTGAATCAAAAGCAATAAAATTAGGTGAAATAAATAATGAGACAAAATTTATTTTGGAAAAATTTGGTGTTGAAGTTCCTGAAACATTTGAAGAACTTGCAAAAAACTCAAAAGTTATTTTGGTTGATCACAACGAAAATATACACTCTATAAAGAATATTGAAGAATTAAATATTGATTCAATAATTGACCACCATAGATTTGATTTTAAAGTTGATAAGCCATTAAACATTAGAGCTGAAAAATTGGGCGCAACTTGTTCTATTTTATTTAAGATTTTTAAAGAACAGGATTACAAAATTTCAAAAAAAGATGCAGAATTATTAATTTCAGGTATTATTTCTGATACATTATATTTCCGTTCTCCAACATCTACAGATGAAGACAAACAAATTGTTGAAGAATTAAACCAGATTGCAAAAATTAAAAATTTAGAAAAGTATTCTTTAGAAATATTTAATGCAAAATCTGATTTGGGAGAAATGGAAATTGAAAAAATTATTAAAATGGATTATAAAGAATTTGAATTTGGCGGTGAAAAATATGGTATCGGAGTTATTGAGACTACTAATCCAGAATATATTTTTAGTAGAAAAGAAGAAGTTGTTGAAGCCCTTATACAGATTAAGAAAAAAGAAAATTTGAAGGGTATTTTAGTTTCTGTTATTGATATTTTAAATGAACATAATAAAACAATTGTTGCAGATTCGCATGAAGCGGAAATTCTTAGGGCAGTTTTTGATGGAAAAGAAATTGAACATAATGTTTATTCACTTGGACCAATTCTTTCCAGAAAGAAACAGATTGTTCCGAAATTAGAAAAACATTTTGGATAAAAACTTTTATAAACCAATTTAAACTGAATTTTTTACCTGCGAGTTAACGCGCATAGTGGGAAGTTAATAACCTAAAGGTCATAAATACTTCTTGCTAATTGAAACAAAAATGAAATCAAAAACATTAATTGAAAAACAAGTGAAAAGAAAAAACGACAAAGAATTAGTGGAAACTATAATTGCTGCTAAAAAAAATAAAAATTGGTTTAGGGTTGCGGAAATTTTATCTTCTCCAAGAAGAAAGAGAATAAATATTAATTTAAATGAAATAGAAAAAAATATTGATGGGAAAAATTTAATAGTTATTCCTGGAAAAGTTTTGTCTCAAGGTGAAATTACAAAAAAATCCAAGATTGTTGCATTTAAATTTTCAGAAAAAGCAAAAGAAAAACTAATAAAAGCAGGTTGTGAAGTTAAAAGTATAGTTGATGAAATTAAAAATAATCCTTCTGCTGAAGGTATTAAAATAATAAATAACCTAAAGGTCACAAGATGAAAATAATTGATGGGAAAAATAAAGTGTTGGGAAGATTGGCAAGTTATGTTGCTAAAGAAATATTAAAAGGAGAAGAGATAGTCGTAGTAAATTGTAATGAAATTCTTATAACAGGAAATAAAAAAAATATTGAAAAAGAATTTAAAGAAAAAAGAAGTAGGGTTGGAAGTAGTCAAAAAGGTCCTAAGCATCATAAAACTACTGAGAAAATTGTGAAAAGAACTATTAGAGGAATGTTACCAAACCATAGAATGGGAAAAGGGAAGGACGCTATAAAAAGAATAAAATGTTATAATAATATTCCTAAGGAATTGGAAGGAAAAGAATTTTTCAAATTTGAAACTGGAAAGAAAAGTAAATTTTCAAAGGTTCGGGAATTTTTAAGATGAGTATTGAAAATAAATATAAAAAAATAATTGTATCTGGAAAAAGAAAAACCGCTGTTGCTCGAGCAATTATTACAGAAGGTTCTGGTAAAATTAAAATTAATAATAAAAAAATAGAAATTTTGACTATGTTTGATAGATTGAAACTTGAAGAACCTGTGAGAATTGCTGAAAAAATTTTAGGACAAAATAATTTTGATGTTAATATTAGAACTAATAGTGGTGGAGAAAAAGGGCAGATAGATGCTGCGCGACTTGCTCTGGCAAGAGCAATTATTGAATTTTCAAAATCAAAAGAATTAATTGAAGCATTTATGAATTATGATAGAAATTTACTTGTTGCAGATGTGAGAAGAAAAGAAGCTTACAAACCTGGAGATAGTAAAGCTCGTTCTAAGAGACAAAGTTCTAAACGTTAAGTTTTTAAATTCCTTTTTTATAATAAAATTATGGAAGATATTTCGCAAAAACTTGATGAATTTTCTAAACATATTGAATTATTAAATGGGAGATATGAAGAATGTGATGATAAAGGGCATAAAGAAGTAGAAGAAAACTATTGTAATCATTGTTACAGACATTTAAGTTATTCTACTCCAAAAACAAATCAAATATTAGAAAGCAGAAAAAATATCCCTTTATATCATCAACCTTTTGATGCTCCGATTCTTATGGAAAAGAGAAGAGAAGAAATTAATCATCAAAAATTTATGGACCATTTAGAAGGATTAAAAAAAATAAAAGAAGAATTAGAGAGATAATTATTTAAAGTAATTAAAATTATATTATTTATGGGTGAGAGAAAAGAAGTTTTTATGAGAATTGTTGTGGGCATTATATCAGGTATTGTTCTTGGCGTTTGGAGATATTTTATATTTGTCTTAGTAATTCTTAATTGGTTTTATACACTATTCTCTGGAAAAAGAAATAAAGAGTTGGCAAAACTTTGTGAAATTTGGAATACTCAAGCTTATACTTATATCAGATATTTAGGATTTGTTGTAAATGATAGGCCTTTTCCTTTTGAAAAATTAACAAAGAATATTAGTAAGTTTAAGAAATAGATATTTTCTATAAAACTAAACAAAAGTTTTATTAATTATTTTAATATTAAATTTTATGCTTATTAAAAAATCAAATGCAAACAAGTTTGAAAATTCTAAAAATTGTGTAGTTTGGGAATATAAATTTCCAAGTAAAAATTTTAGTTATGCAACTGCTTTGATTGATGGCCGTTATCCTGAACAGAAAAGGATGGCAAATTTGGAATGTGAAGAAATCTATTTTGTTATTTCTGGACACGGAATAGTGCATTCCGAAAAAGGCGATTTTAAAACTAATGGAGGAGATTTATATTTTTTTGAAAAAGGGGAAGCATACGGGATTGAAGGAACTCAATTGTTTATTGCGTTAACAAATGTTCCTAAATGGACTCCCGAACAATATAAGATTGTTGATTAATTATTTTATCTTTAATCTTTCTAATTTATTTTGAACTTGATTAAAGAGTGTTGGAGAAATTATTGATTGATGTTTTCCTGTATGAATTTGTCCATCAAATTTGACTTTTCCCACATATGTAAAATTTTTTAGAATTTTTTTTAAACCGTTAATAGAAAGGTTATGTTTTTTTGCAAGTTTTGTTAAAGTTATATTGTTATTTAGAAATTCTTCAAATATTTCTCTTATTTCATCTTGATTTTCTGCAGGAATTAAATTTTTGTTTTCAAATTTATATCCAAAAGCTGGACGTGACATTGGCAAGCCAATTGTTGCTTTTTTTACCATTCCTTTTTTTTGATTATTTCTTAATTCTCTTAATCTCTGGATTTCTTGTTTTAATTCTTGGTTTTCTTGTTTTAGTTGTTCTATTGTTTGTTGAGTCATTATCTTTTAATCCATCCTTTATTTTTTAATTTATCTTGGACCTGTTCAAACAGCTGTTTGGACAACAAAGGTATGTGTTTTCCTTGTGTTATTTGTCCTGCAAATTTAAGTTTGCCTAAATAAGTTTGATTTGTGAGAACTTTTTTTAACCCATTTACAGAAAGATTATATTTTTTTGATAGTTGAGTTAAACTTATATCTTGGTTAAGAAATGTTTGATATATTTCTTGTATAATATAAGAATCTTCTTTTGGAATTAATTGTTTGTCTATTACCTGATAACCTAAGGGGGCTTTTGTTACTAAATTTCCTCCTCTAAATTTAGAATTCATTGTAAATTTGGTTCTTTCTATGGTGACATTTCTTTCAAATTCTGCAAAAGCAGAGACAATATGGAACATTAACTTGCCTTGTGCAGAAGTTGTTTCTATCTTATCTTGCAAAGAGACGAAATCAATATTCCATTCTTTTAATTTTTCTATAGTTGTTATCAAATCCATTAGAGAACGTGAAAATCTATCAAGTTTATATATAAAAATTGCTTGAAATTTTCTTAACTCTGCGTCTTTTAGCATTTGGACCATTTCAGATCTATGTTTAAGGTCTTTTCCGGATTTGCCTTCATCTTTGTAAATTTTAAATAAATCATAACCTTGGGCTTTTGCATAGTTTTTTAGGGCTTCTTCTTGGGCCTGAAGAGAGATTCCATGTTTTACTTGGTCTTGTGTACTAACACGCACGTAAATTGCTGCTAAAGGTTTGTTTGGAATCATTTTACTCTTTTTTTATGTGAACTTAGGGTTTAATTTTATTGGTTCACGTTCTTTTCAGGCACCCTAAGTATATAAATATTACTCTGAAATAAAAAAATTATCTTTGAAAAAGTTCTGATAATATAGGTTGTGCTAAGCTTTTACGTGTAAATGTAAAATTTTTGAAAACATAGTCAATTTTGCTGAAAATAAAGAGTGACTTTTAGTTAGAGCATTGAACTCAAAAGATTTCATTGCAAAAATCTCCCAGGGTTTTAAAAATTAATAAAAATTCGACAACCAATTATGACTGTCTGCGGGCATGGGGGTTATGGAAAACCCAATATTTTTTGCGAATTTTTTAATGGATTATTTTTTTTCAGGAAAAAGTTTGTGCACTTAGGTTAAGTAAGTTAATTTAAAATAATTATAATTAAAAAATTAAGACTGTTTAGAAAAAGAGATAACCCAATCACATATTGAAATCCGATAAAGAACGCTAAAACAGATATCAGCATTAACATTATTACTATACATATTAAAGAAATTAAGCCATTTCCTATTTTTTTAAAAATAAACTCATAAAATAAACTATAGAAAGAGGTATATAAATTTTATTTATTTTCCCACATTTTTTAATAAATTATAATTTAGGAAAATATTGTGCACTTAGGTTAAGTAAGTTAAAATAAATTATTTATTTTTATGGGTTTAGGGGTGTTTGGACAGCTGTTTGTTTAGGTTTATAGAAGATAAAATAAAACTCAAATTTAATTTAAAATATAAAATATTAAAAACAAACAGCTGTTTGTGGGTGTTGGTGGGTGTTTGGACAGCTGTTTGTTTGATTTTTTTTATGGCAAACAGCTGTTTGTGGAATAAAAAAAAGTAGAAGTTTTTCTATATAAAAATTATAAATCAGCGACGAAAAACAAAAGGTTTTTAAGTTATATTTTTTTAATTAGTATATGTTTGGTTTGTTTTTTAGAAAAAAAGAGGTAGAGAGTGTAAAAGAGGAAACAAAGAAAGGTTTTGAAAACGTAAAAAAAGATTTATCTTCTGTTGGAGAATGGATTAAACATCTTGATTCTGAAAAAAAAGTTCATAAAGGGGAAATAAAAGACTTAAAAGAAATTTTATCGACGATGAAAGAAGACATGGATGAACTCAAAAATTTATTTTCTCTTATGAATGAGCAAGGTTTTCAACCAAAAATTCAAACAACTGTCCAAACAGCAAACAAAGTGTTGAACAAACAAACAGCTGTTTGTGCTGTCCAAACAGCTGTCCAAACAGCTGTCCAAACACCAAATTTAGACCAATTTTCAATAACTGAAAGAGCAATTCTCTGGATTCTTCTAAACGCAGATATGAAACTTAGTTATGATGATTTATCAGCTATGTTGGGTAAAGAAAGATCAACAATAAGAGGACAAATAAATACAATAAAACAAAAAAGTGAGATAATAGAGGAAACTATTGAAAAAAATGGTAAAAAAAGACTATCTATACCTGAAGAAATCAAAGAAAAAATGCTAAAAAAGGTGAAAGTGAGAGTTAATCAAAGAAAAAAACAAAAAAATCAATAAAAAAGGAGTTAAAAAACAATGAAAAGTGAGAGAAAAATTGAAATTTTATGTTAAAAACAGTTGTGTTGTAAAAAAAGAGGATTAAATAAAAACAAAAAATGTGTGAAAAAGTTAAGAATCTAATTAGTTATTCGGTAAGGAGATTAATATTAAATCTCTCTTAATTGTAAAATAGTTGAAAGTGTTGCTATCTTCTTTAAATCGTTTGATATAGAAAGCTGAATAGATTTATTATTTAATTTATTTTTTTCTATAGGTATACCTTTGTTGATTAATCGTCTAATATAATCTCTAATAGAACTCTCAGTTAAATTAAGCTTTGCTGAGAGTGTTTTATAACTTACAAAACAATTAGATAAATCTAATTGATATAATGTTGAAAAAATAAGAATTTCTTGCTCTGTAAGTCGTTTAAATTTAAGTCTAATCTCTTTTTTTAAAGAATCGAGAGAAGATAGCATCTCTACTGCATTTTCTATAGAATTTTGTGTCTGTTGCCTGTCTGTTTGTTTGTTGTCTGTCTGTTGTCTGTCTGTCGAAACCCCTTGATTTCCTATGGAAATAGGTAAATTTTGATGATTTAAAGGCTTAAAATAGTAATTATCTGTCGAAGTGTCTAATGTGTCTGATTTATGTGTCTGATTTATGTGTCGAAGTGTCGAACTATCTAAATGTGTATTTAATGAATAATTTTTATTAGAATTATATATTTTATTACTTAAATTTTCAAGAATATTACAAATTTCTTTTAATTGAGATTTAATTTCCTTTATTTCTAAATTTAAAAATAAATTATCTTGATTTAAATTATCTATTTCTTCTTTAATAAATCTAAATTCCTCTTTTATGACCATATTATTTTATTAAATTACAGGTATAAAAAGATTAAGATATTAAAAAATATATTAATTTTGATAATATTTGTAAATATTATAACTTGATTCACTTAATTTCCATCTTGAACGTCTAATATAATCAACACCTTTGGAATTTTTTTTAATTTCAATGACTAATTTTCTTTTCTTTAAATTAATTAATAATAATTTTGTGAATTCTTCATCTCTTGCAATTTCTTGAGCAATATAAGATGTAAAAAAAGATTTTGGATTATTTAAATAAAGAAATAAAATAATTTGTTCAGAAATTTTTTCTTTTTTTTTGTCTGATATTTTCATAAGAATATAACAAAAAACACATTTTAAAATCTTTAGAATAAATCAATAAATTTGATATAAATCAGTAAATCTATTCTTTTTTTTCAGTTTTTTTTATAGAAGGTAAAGAAATATGTAAAGGAAGATTCATATCATCTTCTAATTGCAAAGCCTTAACATTTGATTTTCTTAAAATTGTATTAAATAAAATTAATTTAAAATCTTCAGGAATTATTTTTTCTTCCCATTTTTTTATTATTTCTTGTGCTTGTTTTTTATCTAATTCAAAAAGAATTGTTCCAGATAATTCTATTTTAGCAAAATTTGGATTATAATCAATAATATAAAAAAATTTGACAGCAAGAAGAGAGTTATCTGTTTTTAATAAATTATTATCAATAGATTCAATTTCAGATATATCTATATTTGTTTTAATATTTAATTTTTCTAACTTATCAGAAAATTTTTCTATATTTATTTTATTAAAATTAAATCCAACTATTCTCATATGAAATAATAAAAAAAAGTATTTATAAGGATTTCTGTAATGTAAATTTATTAAATAAATTAAATTAAATCTTCTTCAGAAACAATAACAAAATCACCAACTGCAATTATTGCACTATATGGAATTAAAAGTTCATTTGAATCTGTTTTTTCTAAATTAAGATTTTTTGTATAAATAGTTGCTTCCTTAACAACAAGATTAATTAATTCTCCAGATTTTGTTTCAAAAGTTATATCTTTTACAAAACCTAATCTTTTCCCTTCTTTAGTAACAATCATTTTACCTAATATAGAACTAAATTGATTCTTATCATTCTGCATAAAAAATATAAAAGAGAATAATTTATAAAGTTTTCTGTAGAAAAAAATAGAGATAAAATAATTTATATAATTTAATAATTATTAAATTTTTGTTTTTACCTCTGACCCTATGATTTCGTTTGGAAATGTTTAAAAATGAAATTTGTTTTTTGTTTTTTTATTATTTTAATTATAAATATTTATATTATATATTATATATATTATATAGAAAAATTAGATATTAATGATCTTAAAAGAATCGGCACCGCGCCATTAGCGGTAAAAATTGTGATCATCATCGTGCTGTGTGTCGCACTGGTGGCCGCCGGTTACTTTCTGGATACCACCAAACAAAAGG
>JBDLJZ010000024.1:0-11891 GCA_039714095.1 Nanobdellota archaeon
ATTAAAGGAACTGAAGAAATAAATAACTTCTTGAAGATAGTTAGAAATAAATTAAAAGATAATTTATTATGTTTTTTTGAAAATAATTTTATTGAAGTTAAAATAGGAGAATCTGTTTTTGAGGTAACCCAATTATTAGACTATAAAATATTAGATATAGAATTTAAAGAGGATTTATATGAATTAAATATATCTTTAATAATAGAGCATGAAACTCCTTATATGGGATATGGTTTTGTTGATGAGTCTTTTATGCAATATGAAAAAGATATAAGGCAGATAGAATGTCTTATTACTTTTGATAAAAATTATGAATTTAAGAAAATTTCTTCAGGAAATCTTTTTTTTAATGGAACATAGTAGATTGAAAATATAACCTCTAACGTGCCGAATCAGCCTGTTTTTCACTCTCATTCTTTTTTCTCATACAAAAACTTTCCATGTTTTTATCTGAAGCCATTATGATTTCGTCTGCTAAACCTTGGGCAAAAGTTTTCTTTTTATTGAATGCTTTATCTGATGCACCGTGTGCAATATATTTTAAAACAAGATTAACTCTTCGCAAAGGTGAGACATCAACAGCCTGAGGATATCGTGCTCCACCGTATTCAATTATTGTTACTTCATCTCGTGGAGCTGCATTTTCAATTGCCCTAATTAAAACTTCTACTGGATTTTTCCCTGTCTTTTTTTCAATCATTTTAAAAGCATTCAAAACAATTTTCATATTTTTAGAATATTTTCCTGTTGCATTTCCTTTTTCTATTTTATGTTTTTTTCCTCTGTGTCCTGCAACAGATAATTTGTTCATTAATCTTTCAATAATATTAACTCGTGTTTGCCCGTGTTTTACAACATTTCGTCCCTGTGATTTTAAGATTAATTTTGGTTTAAGATTTATTACTGCTTTAAGTCCTGGTTCTTGAACTTTAATTTCTGAAATATCATATAAATCAAAAATTTTGAAATTGAAATTTTGTTTTGATTTTTGTAATTCTTGTTCTGTCATTATCTTCTACCCTTTTCAATCTTTCCACTTACTAATCGTGCAAGTGGCTGATCATTTACTTTAATTACTTGGAATCTTACACCTGGAATGTCTCCTTTAGAACGTCCTTGTTTCCCACCAATTCTTTGAATCATAACTTCATCGTGTTCGTCTATGAATTTTTGTGCAAGGTTTCCTGGAATAAATGCTGCAACTTGCTTCCCATTCTTTGTTAATTGAACTTTGCAACATTTTCTCATTGCTGAATTTGGCTGTTTTGCTTCTTTTTGCATTTTTGATAAAACAATGCCTTTTGCTTGATTTGCTCCTTGTAAAGGGTCTGATTTAGCATAAAGATTAAGAGTTTTCACTTTGTATTTTCTGTCTTTCCATCTAAATTTTTTTCTATCGTTTACTTTTTTAATCGCACTTTTTAATCCCATTTTCTGAATATTGATAATAAAATTGCTTTATAAAACTTGCGAAGAATTTTGATTTTTTTAAATGAAGAGTTTCATTATCCTAAAATTCTAGTAGAAATATCTAATGAAAAATTAATGAAGTTAAATACCCAGTATTTTTTATCACCAAAATATAAAAAAAAGAATTAAACAATCCTAAATTCTTTTCCAAAATAATTTTCTATAATTGTTTGCATTTCTAAAAGCCGTCTTTTGTTTCGTCCTAAAAGTGCTGCTTTGCTTTGTTGTCCTGCAGTTAATATTACTTGGTTGTCTTTAATTTCAAGTTCTTTGAATGTAACAGGATTAACAATTGATTCAATAAATTTTTTTATGTTATCAATCCCATTTGGACAGGCAATTATTCTTATTCTTTTTTTTAGAACTTCACTTATTTTTTTTACATTAATTGCATTTTCACCAATTGTTCTTGAAAGCAAATTTTTTGGAACACAGAAAAAAATAATTTCATTATACTTAAAACAAAATCTTGTATTTATTTTTGTTATCCTACTAAATAAGTTCAAATAACGTATATCTTGCATATTAATTGTGTTTGCCATCTTAACAAATGATAGAAAAATTGTTTTATAAGTTTATGCTCCTTGTAAATTTTTTTATAAAAAATATTTCAGAGTACACTCTTGAGTGTGTTTATTTATTAGTCTCTTCTACAACTTTTGATTTTGCAATTTTTTTATCCTTATCTTTTTTTATTAAAGGACCAATAACTTTAACAAGTAATCCTGGCAATCCTGTTCCAACAGGAATTGGTTGATTTAAAATAATATTTTCTATAACACTTGATAACTTGTCTTTGTTTCCTTTAATAGATGCATTTACAAATTGTTTGTCTGGAGTTTCAAAAGTTGCCCTTGCTAATATTGAAGATTTTTGTGCAATCATCCCCATTCTTGTTACACCTTTAACCACCCCAGTACTTGTCATAGCGTCGGACATAAGTTCAAGATGTCTTTTATCAATATTAATTCCTTGTGATTTAATTACATCATTAATTTCATTAATAATTAAATGTTTTGCAGTTTCAATTCCAAATATTTCTGCAACCTCATGTAAATCATTTGAAATAGTTTTGTCTGCATCAATTTCTTTTAATTTAATAATTTCTTTTAAGTTTGTTCCAAGAGTCATAATTACATAATCTTTATCTTTTTTTACAATTAATATTTGTTCAATATGTTTAATACCAGAGATAATTGTGTCTTTTAATTTTTCTTTTAGTTTGTAAATTTCCTTGAAGTTATATTCTGATGCATTTAATTTTATTGAGTTGTCCCCTTCTTTCACATTAAAACCTAAATCGTTTAATTTTTCAACAACTTTTTTTACTGTAATGTGTGTTTGTCTTAATCCTTTTTTATCAAGAATTATTTCAATATTTTTATTGCTAAAATCAAGACTTATTTCTGAAGAAATTTCTTTTAATGTTACTTCTTTGATCTTTTCTGAAAGAGTTTTTGCATGATTTTCATTGTTGAATTCTTTTTTTAGATAAATATCCATTTTTGGTGAAGAAGGTTTTTTTCGTGCGTCAAAAATTTCTATAATTCTTGGAAGTCCAGTAGTAACTTGCATTTCTGATACTCCTGCCATATGAAATGTATTTAGAACCATTTGTGTTGAAGATTCTCCAAATGATTGTGCAGTTACAATTCCTATTGCTTCTCCAGAATCAATATCTCCATTAAGATGAAGTTTTGAAACATCTTTCCCATCAATACCATATTTGAATTGGATTATATTATTGTTGCTGTCTCTTACTGTTTTGTCATACTCCACTCTTAAATCTTGAAGTGCATTTGCTAATCTTCTATAAAGATATCCTGATTTAGGAGTACGTAATGCTGTGTCCATTAATGAGTCTCTTCCAGTCATTCCTTGAAAAAAGAATTCATCAGGTTTTAGTCCTTTGATTAATGGACTATTAATAAATCCTCTTGCATTTGATGATAAATCTCCTTTTTTGAAAAATGAAAGTGTTCTATGAGTATAACCAATATCAATTCTTCCGCCTGCAAATGCTTGCTGTCCAACGCAACACGCCATCTGAGTAATATTAAGAATGTTTCCTCCTCCACCTGCATTTATCATATGACTTACAGGATTTGTTGGAGAAAATTCTTTTTTAACAATGGCTCCTATTTTTGTTCTTACCTCATTTAATATTTGAAGTATTTTAATTTCACGAGATTCTTCAGGAGTTTTTCCAGGAATAATTTCAAGAATTCCTTCATTATATTCTTTAATTGTATCGTTTGTTTTTTCCTGAGCTTTTGTAATAATTTCCTCACCCATTTTTACAACTCTTTCTTCAATATCTAAATCATTTACAGAAATTGTAATTCCTGTTTGAGTTATGTAATTATTTGCTAAATCAAATACTTTTTTTATTGCTTCAAAAGTTTCTATCCTTCCAACAGATTTGTCTAGTTCTTTTATTAATGCTCCGTTTTCCTTACTGAACGTTGTTTTATCTACTTGTCCTTCTAAAATTTTTCCATCTTTAATTTTAATTGAATCATTTGAGAAATTTACTTTTGGTAAAACCATTGAAATTAATTCTAATCCATGTATGTTTTTCTTTGAAACAGTTAAATCTATTCCTGAATTAAATAATAATTGATTTGCTTCTTCTTTTGTAAAATTATCTTTTCCTAATAAATAATTTCCAGTCACTGTATCTTTTATACACCCAATAAAATTTGTGTTATTTTTTGGAGATATTAAATTTTGTTTAATATCTAAAAGTATTTTTGCTTCTGCTCTTGCTTCTTCTGTTTGTGGAGAGTGAATATTCATTTCATCCCCATCAAAGTCTGCATTATAAGGGGCTGCGGCTGCTGGATGTAATCTAAATGTTCGTCCTGGAAGAACTTTTACAAAATGTGCCATTAAACTTCCCCTATGAAGTGAGGGGTGTCTGTTGAAAAGCACAATATCCCCGTCTTGTAAATGTCTTTCAACTTTGTATCCTGATACAAGTTCTGTAATTATTTCTTCTTTCAATTCTTCAGTTATTTTTTTTCTTCTTCCGTCAGGACGTATAATATAATTTGCTCCAGGATAATTGCTTCCTTTTAATATTAAATCTTTTAATTTTTCTATATTCAAATCATTCACTGTTTCAGCTACTGTAACAACTGTTGCGATTTCATAAGGAATGCCAACTTCGTTAATTTCAATTTTTGGGTCTGGAGAAATTACTGTTCTTCCTGAATAGTTTACTCTTTTACCTGCAAGGTTTTTTCTGATTCGTCCTTCTTTACCTTTGATTCTTTCTGTTATTGTTTTTAATGGCTGTCCACTTCTATGTCTTGCAGGGGGAATCCTTGCGACAGTGTTATCAAAAAAAGTTGTAATATGGAATTGTAACAAATCCCATAAATCTTCAATAATAACTTCTGGAGCTCCTGCATTTAAATTTTCCCAGAGTCTTTGATTAGCACGAATTATATCTGAAAGTTTATGTGTTAAATCATCTTCACTTCTTTCACCTGACTCAAGAATAATACTTGGTCTTACTGTTACTGACGGAACTAAAAGAGCTGTTAAAACTGCCCACTCAGGTCTTGAAGTGTTTGAGTTGACACCTATTTTTTCTAATTCTTCATCTTTTATATTTACAAGAATTTCTCTTACTCTTGTTGGGAATAATCTTTTTTTCCCAATGTAAAAACTTGTTGGTTTGTCTAATTTTACTTTTTCACATACATTATTACAATGTGGACATTTTTTCCCGTCTTTTGCTTTTTTTGCTCTTTCGCTTGGAGAGTATTTTGTTAAATCTTTATCTGCGAGTAATAATTTTCCGCAATCATGACAAAAACATCTTAAACTCATTTCAATTAAAGGAATATATTTTAAATGCATGACCGCCCTTGCCAAGTCAATTTTTCCTGGATGTCCTAAACACTCTTTTAATCTTCCACCACAAGTTCTACATTTAACACCAGGGTCAATTGCACCAAGTCTTAAATCCATCAAACCTCCATCAACTGGATAACCATCAATATCATAAAGTTCAGGTGTTACAATTTTTGCTACTGCTAATTTTTTTATTTGCTCAGGATTAATAAGTGAGAAACTTATTTGTCCGACTTTTTTTCTTATTGGTTTATTTGTTATCATTTTATTCTGAACCTCCAAATGAATCATATTTCAGACACCTTTCAGGATTTTCAAGACAATATCTATTTCGTATTTTTTCTAATTCTGAAAATTCGCAATCAAGCATATTTTCACAGACAATTGGAAAAATTTTATACGGTTTAATTGAAGAGATGGAGAGTACACTTATTTTAGAATCATAATGTAATTCTTTTAATGCTTCATTTATCGCTTGGGGGTTGCTTGTATATGGTTTCATTTATTCGTATTTGTTTTTCAATATAAATTTAGTTTTGATGTGAAGCCCTTGTAATTCTTCTAATAAAAGTTTGAATGCGTATGAAAC
The DNA here is from genome assembly GCA_039714095.1 of Nanobdellota archaeon. Taxonomy (GTDB): domain Archaea; phylum Nanobdellota; class Nanobdellia; order Pacearchaeales; family GW2011-AR1; genus JAUVHP01. The sequence goes on from JBDLJZ010000024.1 coordinate 5,924, forward strand.
TTCAACAGGTTCAACTTCTTCTGTGTTACAAATTGGACAGTAAATTTTACTTTTAATATTGTCTTCTATTGCAATTGCTCCGCATTTTGTGCAAATATGAAGTTTAACTTTGTCTGAATCATATCTTTCTTTTAATAAAAGTGAAGCACCATGTGCAACTAATGCTTGCTGTTCCATTTCTCCTAATCTTAATGCTCCTCCTCTTGCTCTACCTTCAACTGGTTGTCTTGTTAATAATGCAACTTTTCCTGAAGCACGCCCGTGAAGTTTGTTTCCAACCATATATTTTAATTTAAGGTAATATAAATTACCAACAAAGATTTTTGAGGTCATTCTTTTTCCAGTTATTCCATTAAACATTGTTTCTTTTCCGTCGTATCTAAATCCTAAATTTTTTAATTGGTCTTCAAGTTCTTTTTTACTTTCCCCTGTAAAAGGTGTTCCATCAACCATTTCTCCTCTTAAACATCCAACTTTTCCTGCTAAAAGTTCTAATAAATATCCTACTGTCATACGACTTGGAAGTCCGTGCGGATTGAAAATAACATCTGGTTTTATTCCACTTACTGTAAAAGGCATATCTTCTTCAGGGATGATTGCTCCGATTACTCCTTTTTGTCCGTGTGAAGTAGCATATTTGTCTCCTAACTCAGGTATTCTTTGATCTCTTGTTCTAATTTGAATAATTTTATTTCCTTCTTTATCTTTTGTTATAAAAACAGCATCAATAGTTCCTTTTTCTTCTTGTCTCATTACAATACTTGATTCTTTTTTTGTTCTTACTGAAATTTCTCTTGCTTCACTTAAAAATTTAGGGGGTGAAACTTTTCCAATTAAAACTTCCCCCTCTTTAACTTCTGCCTCAGGAAAAATAATCCCATCATTTTCTAATAATTTATAACTTGATTCTAATTTGTATCCGTTTGTATCTTTATCTGGAATTTCAATATTATCTTTAAGCCCCCCTGCATAATTCATTTCAATTGTTGAGTAAGGTCTGAAATAAAAGCTTCTTCCAACTCCTCTTTCTAAACTTCCTTTGTTGAATACTAATGCGTCTTCCATATTGTAACCTTCATAACTCATAATTGCTACAACTAAATTTTGTCCTGCAGGGTAAGTGTTTAGTGTGTCGTATACAAAACTTCGCACAATTGGTTTTTGAGGATATTGCAAGATACTTACATCTGTGTCAAGTCTACATAAATAATTGGCTGCATAAATTCCTAAAGACTGTTTGAAAGTTTTACTTCCTCTCATTAATCTTGAGCTTTGGTCATGGTTTCCGTATGGAACAAGACTTGTTACAACCCCCATTAAATCCATTTGATCTATTTCTAAGTGTGTGTGTTCAGATGTTAGTTTTTCAGGAGTTAGTGCAACTAATGTGTTTTCTTCTTCAGCAGTATCAAGATACTCAATTATTTTTTCTTTGATTAGATAGTCCCAACTTATTTCTTTTTGTTCAAGTTGAATTAGATGTTCATGTTTTAATCTTGAAATTCCTTTATCTACAATTATTACAGGTCTTAATGCTCTTCCTGGTTCGGTTGAAATTGTCACAATTCCAAAATTTTCATCATTTCTAATATTCATTTGTAATGGAAGCAAACCCTCTCTTCTTTTTTCTCTTATTTTTTCTACAAATTTATTTGATTCTTTTATATTTCCAATAAATCTTCCATTGAAAAATACATCAACCCCATCTACATTTTCTTTATCTAATCCTTCTGATTCTAAATCTTTTAGAAATTTTTCTTGATCTAAATTTACTGTAGTTGAAATTCTTGATAAGATAGCTAAATTTTTTCTTAAACCAATTTCAGTTCCTTCAGGTGTTTCAATTGGGCAGAATTTTCCGTAGTGTGTTGGATGAAGTGTTCGTGCCATAAAATTTTCTTGATCACTTGGAAGCATACTTGAAACTCTTTGTAATTGTGAAATTGAATCTAAGTAATTTGTTTTACTCATATTTTGTGTAACACCAGAACGCTCGCCAGTCCAAGAACCTGTTGCAATTGCTGATTCCACTCTGTGAGAAAATAATGTTGATTTGGCAATTGTTTTAATTGAAAAGAATTTTTTTCTTTTGCTTGATTTTTGTAATGAATATTGAATATCTCTTAATAAAATTCCAAGATTAACTCTGAATAAACTTGAAAGTAAGTCACCTGAAAGTCTTACTCTTTTATTTGCATAGTGGTCTTTATCAGTTCTTAATTCGGGTTTTTCTTTGGCGATTAAAAATTGTTTTATAAATTTACATAATGTAATTGCTTTTTTTATTCTGTCTTCTTTTTTTTGGCCAATGTGTGGAAATAAATAAGAATCCATTCTTTGTTTTACTCTATCTAATATTTCTTTTTTTGTTCCTTGTAAATTAACTTCTTCTGCAATATGCATCATTGCGTCTTCGGTTGTTGCAATATTTACAAATTCATATAAATTTACAATAATACTGTCTGTTTCTTTTCCAATGTATTTTGCAATGTCTGATTCTTTTACTAAACCAAGTGCTTTTAGAATTATTACTGCCGGAAGTTCTCTAAATCTAGAAAAAGACATTTCAATTATTCCTTCTTTATTTTGAGAAATTGTTGTTGGGATTCTGTAAGTTCCTTTTAATGAAAACAATCTTAACATTAATTGTTTTTTCGCGTTTTCTTCAATAAATGGTTGATTTTCTGCTAAATCTTCTGCCATAACCATAACTCTTTCGTTTCCGTTTATGATGAAGTATCCGCCTGTATCCAAAGGGTCATTATAATTTTCTATTAATTCTTCTTTAGACATTCCGTGTGTGTTGCAGAATTTGCTTTTTATCATAATTGGGATTTTACCAATTTCTACTATTTCTGAATCAATTTGGTCATCTTTTTTTACTGAGATTTCCATAGTAATTGGTGCAGAATATGTCATATTCCTTAGTCTTGCTTCAGAAGGCATAATTTTTGATGAGCTTCCATCAGCTTCTATAATTTCTGGGTTTCCAATTTCAATTTTTCCAAGTTTTATTTCAAAGTCTTCATTATTTATTGTTTCAGAAATTTCATTTACAATTTCTTGCATTCTGTGTTCTAAGAAATCATTAAAAGAGGTAATATTTGATTCAACTAATGAGTGCTCTTTAAGATATTTTTCAACAATTAGATGTTTGTTTTTTTTCATTAAACAATCACCCTATAATATAAATTTAATTCTTTGTTGATTTTTCTTTCTATTTTTATAATATCTCCGATGCTACAATTTTCTGGCAATGCTGAATCTGTTAAAAGAATTTTTGGTAATTGTGCTTTAGAAATATTTGATTTCATTAACAACTCTTCTGCTTCTTTTTCATTAAGTTTGGAGTGTTTTGGTTGTAGAATATGCATTCTCTTTTCAAGGATTTATAGTTTAATATGTAGCTTTAACAACTGCGCAATAATAAAAGATACCAATTTTTCGTTTATAAAAGTTTTGGTTGAGATGGCTTTGTAGAGGATTAGGATTTTTGTTTAAAATGGCCCCGACGGGATTCTATTCACAACCCTGATTTTGATTCCTTAAATTTACTTTCAATATTGATTAAAATCAAAGTTGCTCTCCCACGACTTAGAAAATTTTGAGAATTTACTCAGGTTAAAATCCTAAATAAAAATATATTCATTCTTTACTTGAATTATGAATATATTATGGCCCCGACGGGATTCGAACCCGCGACACCTAGATTAAAAGTCTAGTGCTCTGCCAGGCTGAGCTACGGAGCCATAATGCATTGAATTATTCTTAGTTTAAAAGTTTAATGCATAATAAATTTTGAAGACTGGCAGTGCCAGGACGAAGTTATTAGAAAGCGAGAAATATTAGAATTTAGTTTATAAAATTTTACAATAAACCTCATAAGTAGATTTTATCATATCTTGTGTTGTTCTTTGAGGTTGCCAATTAAGAAGTCTTTTTGCTTTCTCATTAGAAGTAATTAGTTTTGCGCAATCACCTTTTCTTCTTTCTCCATATTCATAATTTAAATTTTTCCCGGTGATATTAATTGTAGTATCAATAATTTCCTTTACACTTACTCCATTGTTTGTTCCCAAGTTTATTATTTCATTTTTATTTAAATTTAGTGCTAAAATGTGTGCTTCAATTAAATCATTTATATCAATATAATCTCTTATTCCTGTTCCATCACGAGTTTCATAATCATTTCCTGTTATAATAAATTTATCTCTTTTTCCAACTACTGTTTCCATTAATATAGGGATAATATTTTGAGCATTGGGGTCAATATAATTAAGTCCTCCGTCTCCTGCCACATTAAAATATCTTAAGATTATGTAATTTAAATTATGTAATTTTGCATACCATTTTATTAAATCTTCGCAAATAAATTTTGTGAAACCATAATAACTTAAAGGATTTGTTTGAGATTCTTCTGTTATTATTTGTTGAGATTCTTTGTAAACTGCTGCACTTGATGAGTAAATAATTTTTGGAATTTTGTATTTTACTATTAAATCTAAAAGGTTAATTGTTCCTGTAATATTTTCTGAATATTTTTGAGGGTTTGTCATTGATTCTCCTACTGCTTTGTATCCTGCAAAATGCATTACTGCATCAATTTGATTTTCTTGAAAGATTTTTTCTAAGTTTTCTTTGTCTACTAAATTTTCTTTGTAAAATTTAGCTCTTGAATCTACAAGTTTTTCTATTCCCTTAGAAAGATTGTCTATAACCACAACAGAATATCCTTTATCTAAAAGTTGTTTAACTGCAACACTTCCAATGTATCCTGCGCCTCCAGTTACTAGAATGTTTTTCATTGTTAGATATATTTATTTAAAATTCCTTCTAATTCTTCTGCAGAAACTGTACCAACTAATTGCTCAATTACCTTACCATTTTTTAACAATACAAAATTTGGAATTGATACTACTTCAAACTTTTGTGCAATATCTTGGTTTTCTCCAACATCAACTTTTCCGAATTTTATTTTTCCTTTGAGTTTTTCATTTAGTTCGTCAATTATTGGAGCCATTGTTAAACAAGGCATACACCATTCTGCAAAAAAATCAATTAGAACAAGTCCTTCTTTTGTAAAATTCTCAAATTCTGATTTTGTTAACTCAGGAACTAAATCATTGTTTGCCATAAAAAATTATAATTTTATCATTTATAAAAATTTATATTAATCCAGTGCTACCAAATCCATCTTTTCCACGAGAACTATCTGAAAGATGATTTGTTTCTTTTATTTTTAGTCTTTCTATTTTTTGAATTAAGATTTGCGCAATTTTTTGGTGTTTTTTTATAGTGTAATTATCATAGGATGTGTTTAATAAAATAATTTTATATTCGCCCCTATAACCAGAATCACCAACTCCCGCCATTGTAGTAATACCATGATTTGCTGCTAAACCAGATTTGTCCCAAACTAAAACAACATAATCTTTCGGCAATTCAATTGCAATCCCTGTTCCTATAACTACTCTTTCTCCTGCTGGAATTGTTATTTCTTCTATTGAATATAAATCCATCCCTGCATCAGTTTCATGGGCATAATTTGGTATTATTGCATCAGGGTGAAGTTTTTTTATTTTAATTTGTAAGTTCTCTTCTGGATTATTTTCATTAAAATAAATTTTTCTCAAATACTTTTTTACAATTTCTTCTCTATGTGGATAATCACAATCTGAACAATCCCAGATTTTTCCTTTTGGAAGTTTTTCATCAAAAAACCATTTTCCGTTTGGATTATTTATTTTACATCCACCCTCTTCTAATTCTGAATTGTATTCTGGGCAGTAACATAGAAAACAGTTTAATTTTTCTGGAGACAAATTATGACAGATTTTTCCAGTGTAACAAGGACATTCGTAGAGATATTTATTTTTTCTATTTTGAAAATTAAATTCTTTTAGGATTTTTTGAATTTGCTGGTTGATGAAATGTTTTGTTTTGGAGTTCATAGAAAAGAGAAGAAGTG
>JBDLJZ010000025.1:0-11067 GCA_039714095.1 Nanobdellota archaeon
AATATATTAATTCTTGTAAAAAAGATTTATTTAGAGAGGAATTTGGACTTGTGAGAAAATATTTGCAAACTAAAGATGAAGTTGATTTTAATAATTTACATAATTTTAGGAAGAGAGTTATTGCTGAATTGTATGGATTAGGTCTTGATAGTCGTGCTAAAAGAATGAATTTGAGAAGAAATAATTGTTATAATATTAATTTAAGAAAAATTTGTCATGAGGCGAGAGAGGAAATTATTAAAGAGGATAAGGAAATTGAAAAGATTGAGGCACTTATTGATAATTATAATACTAAAATGAAATTGCGTGAGAAAAAAGATTTGAAAGCAGATGCTCTTATATCTAAATTAAAGGAAAGTGGGAGAATAATATAATGCAACAAAAACTTTCAATTGAACAATTATGTAACAAATTAAAACCTATATTTGGAAAACAAATAGATGATGTTTATCTGAAGTATGCAATGGCTGAATCAATGGAAGAAAGAGAAGAGATTGCGCATATTTTGAATGCGCTTTATCATAAAAATTTAGGGGAGCTTTTAGATAACAAAGTTTTGTTAGAGCCTCCGAAGGGGAAACTTGATGGAAATTATCCTCTTGGAAAAATTAGTTATGCTGGAAAAAAACTTTTTGATTTTAATTTAAGGGAGCAAGATTGGCCACGACATGTTTGCATTAGTGGAATGAGTGGAAGTGGTAAGACAACTCTTGCAATTAATTTAGTAAATAATTTTATTAAACAAGATAAGTCGTTTTTGGTTTTTGATTGGAAAAAAAGTTTTCGTCCTTTGCTTTTGGCTGATTCAGAAGTTGTGTGTTTTACTGTCGGAAATAATAATGTGAGTGATTTATTTAAAATAAATATTAATCAACCTCCAAAAGGAATCAATCCAAAAGAATGGATAAATATTTTATGTGATTTGCTTGTTGAAAGTTTTTCTGCTTCGTTTGGTGTTCATAAGGTTTTACTTGAGACACTTGATGATGCATTTAAGCAGTGGGGAGTTTATGAAGGGTCTGAAAATTATCCTACGTGGAAAAATATTAAATGGTATCTTGAAGAAAAAATAGAAAAAACAAGAGGTAGGGAAGCTGGTTGGCTTGAGAGTGCTTTGCGTATTGCAAGTATTTTGACATTTGGAAATTTTGGAGAGATTTGCAATTCAAAAGAGGAGGGTAATTTATCTATTGAGGATATTTTAAATAAAAAAGTTATTTTGGAATTAAATGCTCTTAGTAATATTGAGAAGAAATTTTTTTGTGAATTTATTTTGACTTATATTTACAAGTTGAAAAAAGCGAATCAGAAAAATGTTGCTGGAAAATTTGATCATGCGATTGTGGTTGACGAGGCGCATAATATTTTTTTGAAAAGTGCAACGCATTTTGTTAAAGAGTCTGTGACAGATATGGTTTACCGAGAGATGCGAGAGTATGGGACAAGTCTTATTTGTATTGACCAGCACGTGTCTAAACTTAGTGATACTGTGAAGGGAAATAGTGCGTGTCATATTGCTTTTCAACAGCAACTTCCTGCAGATATTTTTGATATAGCTGGGATTATGCAATTAAAAGAGCAGAGGCAGTTTTTTTCTATGCTTCCTGTTGGTTCTGCAATTGTTAAGTTGTCTGAAAGATATACTTCTCCGTTTTTAATTGAAGTCATAAAAGATTCTTTAGTGGATAATTCTGTGGACGATGATAAAGTTAAAAGCAGAGCAAAGGCGATTATTAGTGGATTTGATTTTGAAAAAAATGTTGATGATAAATTTAATAGTGATTTGATTGAGCACCCAAGGGTGTACCCTGATAAATATTCTGCGAATATTTCTACTGAGGGCAAAAAGCCTGTTGAATTGGAGGTACATTATGATAGGGTTGCTGTGAAGCCTGTTGTTGAGAGTCCGATTGTTGATAAGAAAATTGAGTTAAAACATGTTAAAAAATTTGAAGAGATTAAAATCCAAAAACCTGTAGAAGTTATTGATAATTTTAGTAATGCTGAAAAAATTCTTTATGATTTTGTTAAAAAAAAGTTGAAAGATGGAATGAGTTTGGTTGAGATTGAGAATCTGTTGGAGGATAATAAATTTAAAGGAGGATATTCTTCTGGAAGTGTGATGAAAGTTGTTAATTATATATTAGAGAATCAGTTGAATTCTTTAAAAAACGTTTCTTCTGAAAAACAAAAAACTTATAATTATGCTGATTTTGATGGGGAGAATTTGCAGGAAAGGTTTTTAGTTTTTCTGCGTGAAAATCAAGACAAAAATTATGGAACAGTTGATATTTATCATAAATTAGGTTTGTCGTCTAGAAAAGGAAATAAGATTAAGAATGAGTTGATTGAAAAAAATCTTATTCGTGTTGAAGAAGTTAGAAACGACAAGGGCTGGAAAAAGATTATTCAGTTGAACTAAATAATTCATATTCATTAATTAATATAACATCACAAAACAAGCGGAATACCCAAAATAACCTCTTTACGAGGATATTTCATCATAAGAAACTGATTTCTTTAGAGATTATTATGAAAAATATATATTTAAATTTTAGGTGGAAAAGCTTGGAAGATGTTAGATTTTATTGATTGGTGAAAAAAGAATTTATTCTTAGGAATAAATTTAAAATTTAAATTTTCCATGAGTTGGGAATTTTTTATAGGAGAAGTTATGAAAGAATGTGTAAAACAAGAAGTAAGTACAAAATTGGCGATAGGAGTTGTAAGAATGCTTTTGTATCTTGCTAAGCCAGAGAACAGAAATGAGACTGAATATGATGTACTTATTAAAGTAGCGGGTGATGCGGCTGAAGGATGTTATGATGGTAAAGAGGTGCCTAAGATGTTTTTAGGTGTTTTTATTGAACAAGCAATTCCAAATAGTGTGTCGGACGCACAAATTCACAAAGTCGTTAAAGGTGATTATTCTGAAGTTTGTGGAAAAATAGCGCCTTTTTTGGATCATTTTTTTTATCCTGCTCCGAATCCAGAAGACGTGCATCCGTAGTCCACAATCGCCTCAAAACCCCAAGCCTTGACGGGGTTTGCAAATTGCTATCTACTTTCTTTTAGGAGAGAGTTGTTAGGAATGTGTAAGATTGTTTTTTTAATCACCCTGAAGTTTAGGAAATCTTTTAATTTTTAGAAAGGAGAAAGAGATGAATAAACTTTTTTTGAAAAGAGTTTTGTTTGGGTTTGCAATAGTTGCTGTTTATATTTTTTTGATAGTGATTGAAAATTTTATCTACTTAGGTAGTTTTTTTAGATAGAATGTTATAAGATTGTTTTTTTAATCGTCCTGAAGTTTAGGATATTTTTAATCTTTTTAGATGGGGAAGGAAATGAAATATAAAATGAGATATGTAAAAAGTTTTTTGAAGATATTTGCCTTTTGGTTTATTTTCATTTTTCTGATTTCAACGATATTGATTCTTCTTTTTGGAATTGTTTGTGATGACTTTCCTTGGGTTGAGTTTTATTTACTTTATGGCTTTTTGGGACTGAGTTGTGCTATTCTTGAATTTATTACAACTTCTGTTAAGAGTGTATTTGATAGCTAAAGAAACTGAAGTTTAACTTTTTTAGAAAGGAGAAATTATGAGTCAAGAAATGTATGAATTCGTTTTAATGATAGTGCCTATTTTGGGCATTCCAATTATTGGAGTAATAGTTCATTTTCTTAGACATTGGATGATTGATAGTTCTTCTTTATATGATTTTGATAAAGATTGGAAGAAGGTATTGACGTCTAAGAGAATATCTTTAGTATTCTTTCTTTTATGGATTACAGGTATTACTGGAATGGGATATTATATCTCAAATTTGTGAAACTGAAATTATTTTTAATTCTTAATGGAGAAGAAAATATGGGGGATGATTGGGGACCAAGGAAACGAAGAAAAAATCGTATTCCTTTTAATCCTAACAGCCAATTTATTGAAAGTGCTGTGAAGGATTATCTGAAAAATGGTGGGAAGATTACGCGATTTGAAGCTAACGATAAAGATTATAAAACATTTGTGGAAAATAGAAAAGATTTTTCTTCAGGAGCTGATGAGTTTTTAAGGAATGAGGGGTGAATTTTCATCACAATGATTGTTGATTGTGCTTTGTTAATTTTTATATGGAGAACGAGATGAAATTGAAAATTATTGTGTTGTTGATTTGTCAGATATTTTTACTCTCTGTTTCTATAATCACCATGACTTTAATCCAAGGCCAGTTGCATATTCTCAGGGTTTCTGTACTTTGCGGGGTTGGTTTTTTTGTATTGCTTAATTTTCTTTTTAGAAAAATCGGTTTGTTGGAATCCAAAGAATTTGAGAAGAAAGTTGGAAGATTGATTTGGGAAAGAGTAGTTTGGATTTATGCATTTATTGTGCCTGCAATGATGTTTTTGACATCTGCTTTTTGCCCTAAAATTTTCAATCAAAATCCCAAACAAATCAATGAAAAAAATGTTTAGCATTTATACTTTTGCCAATGTAAACCTCTTGTATTTTAAAAGAGGTTTTCTTTTTACAAGTTGCTAAGAATTTTTATTAAACAAAGGTTTTTAGGAATTTGCAAAATTTTTTTAGTGTTTTTTAATCCTGTTTTTTCTTAACTAAAAACATAACTTTTATTTTAATTTCATATTTTAATTTAAACTTTTATAAGGAGAAAAAAAATGAAACGAATTTTGTTAATTTTAGTGGGGTGCATTCTTTTGGTTGGGATGTTTGCTGGATGTGTGAGATACAAGGAATTGAGTGTACGTACAAATAAACCCGGTGCAGATGTTTATATAAAAGACATCTTTTATAACAGATGGATTATTACAGATGAGGATTATGTTGTAGACCCTCATTCTGACAGAGTCAAATATGTATATTTGAGAGCAGGAAAAGCGCCACTGAAGCTTTATGTTTACTCTAGTTCAGATGACAGAAGGCATCGTAATATTCAGGAACCTGATATTATAGCTGTCTGGCCCGATGGTACTAAGAGTGAGCATGTTGGAGAGATTGTTCCGTTGAATAACCAACCGCAATTGATAGTAATTCGCTATCCTGAAAATGTTGGTGGCAATGATTTGAATTTAAACCATGCAAATCTTTCTTTGTCTGCCGAAGTTCAGCAGGAAAAAAACCAAAGTTTTGGCAGTACTATTGAACCGATTAAGCAAGAAAGCACCCAGGTTCAAAGAAGAGAGAATTCAGATTTTGATGGCGATGACGAACTCAAACCTGTGTTGTCTTTTCAAATGTCTCCCCTCGTTCTTATTACTGATTCAGATGTGCAGAAAATTTTTAGAGAATCAGTATACATCTATCGCGGTGCTGTTGGTTTTCAGATTAACCGGTTTAGGCTTGAAGCTGGTTATGATAAATTTGATTTTATCGGCTATAATTATCAATTAATTTTGACAGGTCCTGAAATTGCCGGCGCACTGGTTTTTGACGATAAGTATGGAGGTGTAGGGCTTTTCTCAGGTAAAGCTAAACTTTCAGGAGAGTACACTGTCAAAGAATATCCAAATCCTTACCATCAATATCAGTATACTTACAAAACAGTGAAGGTTAATTGGGAGGGCGAAGCGTCTGGAATAAGGGTTTTCTTTGGAAGAACTTTTTTTGAGCATCTTTTCATCGAAAGTTCTTATTATATATTGCAAGTTCATCCCAAAGACGGGAATGATTATGATGAAGATAACCTTGACGTAAGTCACTTATCTGTTTCGTTTGGAGCCCGGTTTTAACTACTTCTTGCATAGCTTGTCTGCAAAAGTTATGCTCCTTTAATATTTTTTAATTTTGTTTATTGTGGGGTTTTATGAAAGAAAGAAAATCATTGAGTGTTTTGCCTTTGAGTGCGATATTTCCTGAAAAATGCATTAATTGCGAGATTGCTAACCCCCGATATTTGCGACAAATGTCTTATTGACGAACCTGAAAAGCGTATAGATGTTCTACTAAAAAAGGTTTTTTTTCAACTAAATTCCGATGAAAAAAACACATTTGAAATTGAGAATACTGATTTTCAATGTTTCCGACGACACAAAGGATAAGGATTTTTGTGAGTCTGCTGTTGTTTTTAATCCTGTATTTTTTAACTAACTTCTAACTTTCTTGGAAATTCGTAAATCTTTATTCATTTTTTGCTAGATAACTGTTATGTTTAATGGAGAATTTTATGTCTGGGAAAAAGTATTTGAAAAAAACGAAAATTGAATGTCCGAGATGTGAAACACCAACTGAAATTGGGGATGATTGTCCTCATTGTAATTATCAGCGCGAATTTTTTTCCCATCCTAAAAAAATGAGGGAAGCTAACGAATCTATGGGAGAGCCTTCTAAAAATTTGGCAAGGTTACTCTCGGATGACAAAGGATTTGTTGTGAGGTGATTTTCATTCCTGTATTTTTTTAACCAATATCATAACTTTTTTGAAAAAGGAGAAATGTGCATATGAAAAAGCTGATTTAGTATGGGTAATTTTTGCCAGAAATAAACCATTACAGAGAAAATTTTCTGACAGAGATTCCAATCAGTAATCAGTGTTGATTATTGATTCTTTTAAAGAACAGCTATTGGTTGTTTGCTGAATTGGTGGCTGTTTTTTGACAATTCAAAGAGTTTAAATATTGAAATTATTGTTAATAAACATAGGAGATGATTATGAAAAAGAGATATTTTATTTTGGTTTTAGTTCTTATCTTGGTTGTTGCTGTATTATTTGGTTGTCTTCCTGGTAATGAGGGTGGAGGAGATAGCGGTAGTGGGAATGGAGACACTGTGAGTTTGCCACCTGATCCTGGTGAAGAGGGGAAAAGAACGCTTGAAGGAATTGATTCTGATGGAGATGGTGTTAGAGATGATGTTCAAATTGCGATTTATCATCGGTATCCTGATGATGAGATGAAGAGGGCGGCATTGACACAGTCGACTAAGGCTTCTCAGGCAGCGCTTATTGCAGGTAATGCTGGTGATGAAAATGCTGCACATGAAGCGGCTGCAATGGACGATAAGGCAATGGATTGTGTGGATGAGATAATAGGCAATTTTGATGACGATTCTTTTTTGGAAGACAAAATTTTTAATACTGATGATCGTTTTGAAGCTTATCTCAAATACAATGAAGCTTTAAGTGGTCAAATTTTTAGTATGAATAATTTTGATAATCCCTGTGAATAATTAAAAAAGGAGTGAATTATGAAATGCCATATTTGTATTTTGAGCATATTTGTTATTTTGATGACTCCTGCTTTTTTTTTGAGTGAAGCTTTTGCAATTAATTCTTGTTCTGCTGAGGAAAACACCACTGTTATTTATTTTGTTAATGGTGTGTGGAATAGTAGAAATAATGCTAGGAAAAGCATGAATCTTATTCAAAAAGCATATAAGCAGTCTCTTGAGGATTCTTATCCTGGAGAAAAATTTGAATTCAAATATGCTTATAATTATTCTGCTGGAAAAGTTCGAGACATTATTGAACTTATTGGTCAGAAGATGAATGAATTGGATGACCTTGAAGTGAATAACTTCACTAAGGAACAATATTTAAGATTTTATTTGAATGTAAAAAATTTTAGTGAGATTGTTCCTGATGGAGCTACTCCATTGTTCATTGTAATTGAGGAATATTTGGCGGGTAGAGTAACTGATTTGCGTGATACTTCATCTCATATTCAGATGTATCGTACTGATTTGCAGGAGGGTCGGAGAGTTTTGTTAATACCTCATAGTCAGGGAAACATGTTTGCGTATAAGGCGATTCTTGCGCTTATGGATGAGTACGGAGATAGTATTGGGATGATTGGGGTTGCTTCTCCTTCGGCGGTGATTCATAATAATTCCACTTATTATACTGCGCATGATGATAGAGTTATTAATAAATTGAGAGAGGATTATGAGGTGCTTCCTTCAAATATTGATAATGACCCTGGAGTTTTCAATGATTATAGGGGCTTTTCTAATCATAGTTTTAAGAATGCTTATTTTGTAGAGGGTCTTGCTAGTCGTGCAAAGATAGATGAGGATATTGTTATTAATATGGAAAACTTACAGTTTCCGTATGCTGAGTTGGGTAGTGGAGCTATCACTATTACTTTGACTTGGGGAATTCAGCCTGATGTTGATTTGCATGTTGTTGAGCCGAATGGAGCCCATGTGTATTATGGACATATGCAAGGACTTTCAGGATATCTTGATCTTGATGATGTAGATAGTTATGGTCCAGAGCATTATTATGTTGCTTGCGATAGTATTGAAGTTGGTCAGTATCATGTTGGCGTGAATTATTATTATGGTAGTGGTGCTGAGACGGCTCAGATTCAGATTAGTACGGCTGATGGTAATACGAGAACTTTTAGTAAGTTTTTGCCCAATGCTCTTGGTAGTTCTGGAGATGACTCTCCTATTCCTGTTGCTAATATAGTAGTTACTCAGGATGAATTTGGGAAGTATTATTATTCTGTTGAGGGTGTTGTTGATTAGTCGTTTGAAAAGGTTGATTATTGATTCTTTTAAAGAACAGCTATTGGTTGTTTGCTGAATTGGTGGCTGTTTTTTGACAATTCAAAGAGTTTAAATATTGAAATTATTGTTAATAAACATAGGAGATGATTATGAAAAAGAGATATTTTATTTTGGTTTTAGTTCTTATCTTGGTTGTTGCTGTATTATTTGGTTGTCTTCCTGGTAATGAGGGTGGAGGAGATAGCAGTAGTGGGAATGAAAATATTCTTGGTGAAGATTCCAATGGTGATGGTGTTTGGGATGATGTTGGGGATGCTATTCTTGAAAAATATCCTGATGACGAGGGGAAGAGAGCAGTGTTGACAGAGTATGCTAAGGCTCAGCAGGCTTTTCTTTTGTCTGAGAATGAGAGTGTTGCGATTGCACATGCTCATGCAGATAAGACTTTAGATTGTATCTATTATCTTTATCCGTATGAAGAAGCGAGAGAGATAGTGGAGAGTTTTATAGGAGAAATTGCCAATACAGAGGAAAGAATTTCGGCGCAAATTAAGGCAGAGGGTTATCTTGGAGGAGAAATTTTTGAGGCTCCTTCTGATGAAGAACTTGAAATTATTTGTAAACAATAAAAAGGGAGAGAAAAAATGAAATGGTCAAAATTGATTTTGATTGTTATTATATTTTTTGGTTTTAATATAAGTGTTTTTGCGGAGAATAAAGATATTTCTATTTTTTTCGCTAACGGAATGTTTAACAGTATGAGTGATATAATCAAATCTCGTCTTGCTCTTAAATATAAACTTAAATCTCATTTTTCATCCGAAGTGGATATAAAATTTTTTGTGGCATATAATGATAGTGAGAATTTGATCTCTCAACTAAAAGAAGTAACGCGCCAAAAGAGGTTGGATACTTGGGCTGCTTTTTATAAGATTCTTGCCGGCATTGAAGTTGCTCCAGATTGGTTTCAAGAAGCTATGAATGATTTGGCAGCAAGTACGAATACAGCAAATTATGTGAAGGATGAAGATTTACAACGACATGTTCAGCAGTATAAAGATGAAATTGCTGAGGGAAGGTGTGTGATTGTTGTTTCACATTCTCAAGGAAATTTTTATGCCAATAGTGCGTATGAATTTATGGAGGGGGAATGTTTTTCTATCGTTGCTGTGGCTACTCCTGCTAGTTTTGTTGGAGGGGACGGCGAATATACGACTTTAACTGATGACGCGATTATTAATGCGGTAAGACTTGTTAGTCCATTGACTCTTGTGGCGAATGTTACTAATTCTGATTCTGAGAATGCTCATGCATTCGAGAGTTATTTGAATGGAAATGTTTCTGGTCCTAGGATTGTTGAGCATGTGTTGGATGAAATTTTTGTGGATAACCCTCCTCTTATAGTCACTAGGAAACTTCCTGATACAGGGCAAACTTCTTGTTATGATGGTTCTGGTAATATAATAACTTGCCCTTTTCCCAATCAACCATTAGCTCAAGATGGAAGTTATGCAGCTAATCCTCCTTCATATACAAATAATGGTGACGGAACAGTAACAGATAATAATACAGGTCTTGTTTGGCAACAGTCTGATGATAACTATAGCTATGCTTTCTTAGAAGCTGTCAATTATTGTGATAATTTAACTTTGGCTGGATATTTGGATTGGCGAATGCCAGAAGTAATGGAGTTGCAGTATATTGTTAATTCAGGAACATATTATCCTGCGATAAATTCAGTTTTTTCTGGTACAGACTATGGATATTATTGGACGTTCACTTCTTATAAATATTACAGTTGGCTCAATTGGATTGTAGGTTTTATCAGAGGTTTTGTATATTATGACACTAGCCATTTAAGTCATTCGTATCCTGTTCGTTGTGTGCGTGGAGCTAAGGCAAGCGTTGTTTTTTCTAACAATGAAGAGGGTATAATAAATGACTTGTCAACAGGTTTATCTTGGCAACAAGGGGAAGGAGGAGCAAAAACTTGGGAAAGTGCGCTTCTTTATTGCGAAAATTTTGTACTGGCAGGGAAAAGTGATTGGCGCCTTCCTAATAGGATTGAGCTTGCGACAATAGTAGATTACAGTAGGTATAATCCCTCTATTAACACTTTCTATTTTTCCAATGCTATATCTTCAAATTACTGGTCATCCACCACTTGTATTGACTATAGTAATAAGGCTTGGAGGTCTAACTTTTATTATGGCCACATAACTTATGGAGATAAAAATAATTTGCACGATGTTCGTTGTGTTCGAGGAGGCAATAATTAATATTTTTTGAAAAATATTAATTTTGTTTTTGCAAAAACAGCCATATAATCGTTCTTAATTTTATGTGGCTGTATTTTCCATTTCCTTTTTTGTCATTTTATTATTTATCAGAAGGTCTTAAATAATTTTTTTAAATTTCCTTCAAAATTCCTAACAATAATTTTTTTGCAAAATCTTTTTTTTGGTCTTCATCTATATAATCTAACATATACTTTCAAGTGTATAAGTATATTTTTTTTGCAAAATTTCTAAAAAGTTTTAAATAATATCTTATTTTGTTAGTTTTATGAACCTAAAAGAATTTTTTATGCCTTCGTGGAAAAAGT
>JBDLJZ010000026.1:0-9993 GCA_039714095.1 Nanobdellota archaeon
AAATGGATTAAAAAAAGGAATATTTGAAAAAAAAGAAGATGGTTCAATTTCTGTTAATTTAGAAAAAGAAAAATTAGGAGAAAAAATTTTATTGAGAAAAGATAGAACTTCAGTATATATAACACAAGATATTTATTTGGCCATTTTAAAAAAGAAGGAATTCAAATTTGATAAATCATTTTATGTTGTGGGAAATGAACAAGAATATCATTTCAAGGTTTTATTTAATATTCTTTCCAAATTAGAAATAAGTCCAGATAAATTAAAACACATCTCTTACGGAATGGTGGAACTTCCAGAAGGAAAAATGAAATCTCGTGAAGGCAATGTTATTGACGCAGATAATTTAATTGAAGAAATAAATAGCATGGCAAAAAAAGAATTAAATTCCAGAACAAAATTTAGCAAAAAAGAATTAGAATTGCGAAGTAAAAAAATAACATTAGCATCCATAAAATATTTTTTACTTAAAGTTGATGCCAAAAAAAATATGTTGTTTAATCCAAAAGCATCCTTAAATTTTGAGGGAGACACAGGACCTTATATTCTTTATAGTTATGCAAGAGCAAACTCAATCCTAAAAAAAATAAAATCTAAAAATAAAATAACCAAAATAAAAGAACTTAATCCAAACGAAATTAAATTAGCAAAAAAATTATTTTTATTTTCTGAAATAGTTTCAAGAACTTACAAAGATTTAAATCCTTCACACATAGCAAATTATTCTTACCAACTTGCACAAATATTTAATGAATTTTATCATAGTTGTCCAGTAATTAATTCAGAAAATAAAAATCTAAGAATTGAATTAGTAAAATCTTTTAAAAAAATTTTAAATGAATCTCTAAATATTTTAGGAATAGAAACATTAGAAGAAATGTAACTTATTTTATTTATAAAAAATTATTTAAAGACATATTTCGTTATATTATAAATAAAATTACGAGGTGAAAATGGCTAAACAAAAAAAGAACTCATTTGTATTAAACTTAATCGCATGGGTCACTGGTATTGTTGTTTCATTAGTTGTAGGATTTGGAATGATTAATGGAACATTGGGATTACCATCGTGGTTAGGTGGCAGTTCATATATAGGATATATGATTGTCGTGATTGCAGGATGGATAGTAGTAGTTACAACTTTAATTGGTGCAGTGCTTGCAATATTACAAAGATAAACTTATTTATTTTATTTTTACTATTTCTTATTTTTATTATTTAAACAATTTTTTAAAAACAAAATTATTATTTTAAATAATAGTGTGTCATTATATAATTATAACAACACAAATGTTTATAATATAATAAATCACTTCAAAAGTATAATTTGGAGACTATGTATATGGTAGAAACTTTTGAAGAACTGAAAAAGAAAATTAGTGAACAAAAAGAAGCAAGATTCAAAGAAAAACTTGCGCAACGTGAAATCAAAAATTTTGAAGAATATTGTTATGCCTTCAAACAACCAACAGATAAAATTTTAAGAAGAAATTTTATCAAAAACTCAGCAATAACTCTTGGTATAGCTACGATTGCTGGAACTCCTACAATAATTAAAAATATTTTTTCAAAATCAAAATTAGAACAAAAAGCAGAGAGAATGATTAATTTTGGATTTAAAGAACTCCCAAAAATTAATAAAATAGATGTATTAAAACGAGAAAAAATAGATTTTGGAAATTATTGTCCAGAGGGATATTCAAGGATAACTGCAATTGCTTTAATAAATAAATTTAATCTTAACACATACTCTCAATATTATAACATAATTGTCCATGCTCCATTAAGTCCTGATGAAATAAAAGTTTCAATCTCTGAAACTCCAATATTATACTCAAGTAACTCCAAACATATTGAATCTAACTATTTACATTTAATTCAAAATGAAGGAGAATTAGAAATTTATTGGGATACAACAAAATTCCCTATAACAATGTATCTAAAAAATAGAGAATTTTTAGATTCAAAAAGAGTTAATTTCACAGATAAATATAATTATGAAAAAGCAGTTGAATTATATGAAACTATTTCAACACCAACTTCTATATTATTTGAAAAAAATAAAAAATCCGTGTGTTTCCCAATAGACCAAAAAATAACAAAATTAACTAATTATTAGATTTTTAATCAAATTTAAAAATTACAAATCATTAGAATCTTAATGAGGTGTAAAAAAATAGATTCTAAAAATGGTTCTAAGAATATTAAACTTTTAGGTTCTTCAAGTTTATTTAATGATATTGGAAGTGAAATGATTACTCCAATCCTTCCTTTTTTAATAAGTGGTTTTGGTGGAGGGGGGATAGCAATAGGAACATTAAGTGGACTAAGAGAAGGACTTTCAAGTATATTCAAACTATTGGGTGGCTGGGCATCAGATAGAAAAGGTAAGAGAATGCCTTTTGTTTTTCTGGGATATTTTATCTCAGTTATTTTTAGATTCTTTCTTTTTTTAGCAAATACATGGTATTATATTTTAGCATTTGTTTCATTTGAAAGATTAGGAAAATTAAGAGACGCTCCAAGAGACGCTATTATTTCTGAATCAACAAAAAAACGAGGAAGAGGTTTTGGAATACACCAAATGATGGATACATCAGGAGCAATAATTGGTTCGCTAATAGTATTAATTCTTTTTTGGAAATTTAATTTAGGATTTAAAACAATAATCTTAATTGCAGGAGGGGTTTCGGCATTATCTCTTTTACCAATTATATTTGTAAAAGAACCAAAAACAAAACCAATCAAAAAAAGTTTACTTAAAGGAATGAAAAATTTAGATAAAAAACTAAAATACTTCATCTTCGTAGCATCAGTTTTTACACTAGGAAATTTCGGACTTTATATGTTCTTAATTCTTAGAGCAAAACAAATAACAGGAAGTATAACAATAGGATTATTGATGTATGTTCTATTCAATTTTGTTTGGGCAATTTTCACAGTTCCATTCGGAAATTTATCTGATAAAATAGGAAGAAAAAAAGTTCTCTTAATAGGATACATTTTATTCTTTTTTGTCGGCATAGGTTTCATATTTCAAGACGGAATATTTTATCTTGCATTCTTATTTCTTCTATACGGACTTGTCTTTGCTATAACACAATCAAATCAAAAGGCATTTGTTTCAGATTTCTCAAGCAAAATGAAAGGCACAGCAATGGGAACATACTATTCAATAACAGGTTTAATCAATATCCCTGCAGGAATAATCGCAGGTGTTTTATGGGATATAAATTATTCAATAATGTTCATTTATATCTCAGTAATCGCATTACTTTCAGTAATATTACTAATTTTTGTTAAGGAATAATGGCAGAAAAAAGATCCTATGAAGAGGAAACACAAATAAGATTTGATAGATATTTATTTAGAATTCGTTCAAATGAACGTTATTTGATATTTTTAGAAGATTGGGGAGAGATGCCAGATAATTTTTTAACACAAAGAATTTTTATAGAAAATATAGATAATCCTTTTAGATCTGAAAAAAATTTAATTCACAAAACATTTTTCTTAGAAGAAGTTAACACTACAGATGAATCTAAAGATTATGCTCCTCTAAAACATAAACAATTAGTTAATAAAATGGCACATGCTCCATGGCGCTATCTAAGAAAGATTAAAAGAAAAAATTAATAATTCAAAAAAATTTACATAAACATTTTCTTCCACGGTCTCAATGCAGCCAAAATCGCCACACCTAAAAACCATCCCCAATGAATACTATGAACCAAAGTCATCGCAGCAGACCAAACTGTAATCAAAAACAAAATTCCTGAAGCAGATGCCAACTTAATAAGACTTAAATCCCACATATCCATTTTTTTCAAATTCTTCTTAAACATTTTTTTATTAACCCTCCTTTTTATTTAATTAAAATCACTTAACAGCCTTCATCTCATTCCAAGCCAATTCAAACATTTGTTCTAAAGCTTGAGCAAAAAAAATAGTATTAATCCAAACACCTATATCATAATTAGGATGAAATTTCTCATCATCAAGAAGCATAAACATTAATTGATTAGAATCAATTATACAAAATCTAGCTTTAATCTTATCAACATTTTTTACTTCTGCAACTTTTTTCAACTCTTTTGCAACCTTAATATTATTACTATCAATCGGAGCAGCAATTCTTATCTTAACACCTCTCTTCTTACATTTTTCAAAACTTGGCATTAACGCCTCAAGTTTTCTATTTAATCCTTCTCTTGTTGTAATAATTGTAATTGTAGATTCTGCTTCACGAACCATCATATCAAGATGATTATACAAATTCTGTCTACCCTTTAAACTTCCAGATAAATCAGTTGGCTCAACAAATTTTATACCTTGGGTAAACAAAGAACTTAATTCTTGCAAAACTTCATCACCTTTTAATTTCTCTAATCTTTTTGATTTATCTTGCGCATCTTTTACTAAATTTTTCTTAACCCTTTCAACAACTTCTTCTGGTTTCAGTGCAACAAATTTAATTGGCTTCCCAAGTTTCATTACAATAAATCCTTTTTTCTCCAAACTCTCTAAAATATCATAAGTTCTTGAACGAGGAACATCAGAAATATTACTTAACTCTCCAGCAGTTGAAGTCCCACGAGAAAGTAACGCAGTCCACACTTTTACTTCATATAAATTCAAATCAAATATTTTTCTTAACCGTCCTAAAAATTCGTCTTTTACTATCATTTTATATTATTTGTTATTCAATTTTGTTTTTAAACATTGCTATAATAAAAGAGTAACGACAAAGGATTACTTGTTGGTAGTCATTTTCCACAAAGCAAATCCAACCTTTCATATGATATTTATCATTTGCAATCAATTTTTAATCACTATCATCCCTCTTTTATCTTTAATTTTAAAGTCTGTTTTGTTTTTAAATTTTTCCTTACCAGTTGTAACACTTTCTAAATTTAGCCTCTTTGAATTAGTTCTTTCCTTAATAAATTGTTTTTGTTTTTCTAAAATATTTTTAAACTCTTCGTCAATAAAAATAAAAAGTTCAATCTTATCTTTTTTTTGCAAACCTATTTTTTTTCTAAATGCTTGCACATGACGGGATAGCTCTCTTGCATAACCTTCAGCTTCAAGTTCGGAAGTTAAATTAAAATCTAACTCAACTCTCAAATTTTTTCCAGATTTAAATTCAATATTTTTAACATTTAACTGCCCCATAATAATTTTATCATAATTTTTTATTTTTTCGGAACAAATTGTAACTTTATTCAAAGGCCACTTCAATCCAACATGATTTTTATCCCTTTGCATCAGACCAAGAGATACAATCTCACGAACCTTTTTCATTTCTTCTAATAAATTTTTATCAATTTGTTCATCTGCTTTGGGCCAACTTTCCAAATGCACAGATTTATTTTTATCCTTAAAATTATTCCCAGTTAATTTTTGCCAGATAGATTCTGCAGTGAATGGCATAAACGGAGCAATTAATTTAGACAAAGTTTCCAAAACTTCGTGTAGTGTGCTAAGCGCTCCAACATCTTCTTCATTCAATCTTTCACGAGTCTGGCGAAGATACCATGTAGACAAATCTTCAATAAACCCAGTTATGGGTCTTGTTGCCGAAGGCAAATCATACTTTTCCATATTCTGTGTAATTTCACTTTTAAGTTCACCAAGTCTTGAAAGAATCCATTTATCCAATAAATTATCTGGAGATTTTTTTTCAAAATCTTCAACTGCCAGATCATCTTTCCCTACCTCGCGAGGCCTATGCGTAATGACTTCTTCATAAAAATTAACAACATTAAGAAGAGTCATAATATTTTTTCTCAAAGCTTCTTGCACACCTTTCTCTGAAAAATTCAAATTATCAGCAAGCATTACAGAGGAAGTCAAAAGATAATATCTAAGTGCATCTGCACCATACTTCTCCATCAACACCGACGGGTCAGGATAATTCTGCAATTTTTTTGACATTTTTTTCCCATCCTCTGCCAAAACAATTCCATTCACAATTACATTATTAAAAGCTTGAACATCTTTCACTCCTGTCGCTAAAATATGTAGATAATAAAACCATGCTCTTGTCTGATCTGCACCTTCAGCAATAAATTGAGCAGGAAAATTTTTCTCAAACTTTGATTTATTTTCAAAAGGGTAGTGTAATTGGGCAAAAGGCATCGCCCCCGACTCAAACCAACAATCCAAAACATCTGGAATACGTTTCATTTTTTTTCTGCATTTAGAACAATTAAACATTATTTTATCCACTACATGTTTATGTAAATCAACAACTTTTTTACCACTTAATTTCTCTAACTCTTTTACAGAACCAATAACTTTTATTTCGCCACAACCACATTTCCAAATTGGAATTACTGAAGCCCAAAACCTTTGACGAGAAATAGACCAGTCCCTTGCACCCTTAAGCCAATTTCCCCATCTACCTTTTTTAATATGTCCTGGCGACCAATTAATTTTTTTCGCAAATTCCAACATTCTTTTTTTCATTTTTATTACATTTACAAACCAAGAACTCGTAGCATAATTCAAAAGAGGAGTATCACACCTCCAGCAATGAGGATAAGAATGTTCATATTTTTTCTTTGTAAAAACCAAATCTTTTTTTGCTAAATATTTTATTATTTCTAAATCTGTAGAAACATAATCATTAATTGGTTTAACATTCAGTCCAGCAAAATCTTTCACCTCTTTTTTAATTATCCCATCCATTGAAACATGCTGAACAAAAGGTAAATTATTTTTCTCACCTAATTTCATGTCATCTTCACCAAAAGCAGGAGCAATGTGAACTATTCCTGTTCCTTCTTCAGTTGTTACAAAATCCCCAACATAAATATTCCATCCATTTTCTCTATTTTCTAAATTTTTATCATTTGCATAATAATCAAATAAAGGCTTGTATTTTTTGCCAACTAAATCTTTTCCTTTAAACTCTTTTAAAATTTTATATTTTTTATCTGAAAAAATTTCTTCTAATTTTTCTTTTGCCAAAATATATTTTTTATTTTTGCCCTTAGTAAATATTTCTTTTTGAGAAATATTTCGGGGTACACCCTCGGGTGCCAACCCTACTTTAACATAATCAATATCTTTTCCAACAGCCAACGCAACATTCCCAATTAAAGTCCAAGGGGTTGTTGTCCACGCTAAAATACTTGTATTTTCTTCATCAGCTAATCTAAACTCTGCAACAACTGACAAATCTTTTACATCTTTGTAACCCTCACTAACTTCTGATTGTGAAAGAGTCGTCTCACACCGAGGGCAAATATGCATTGAACAATAACCTTCGTAAACCAAACCTTTATCATAAATTTCTTTAAACACCCACCAAATAGATTCCATGAATTTCAAATCCATTGTTCTGTAGGGATTATCCATGTCGGCCCATCTACCTAATTTTTTAATAACATTTTTCCAATCATTAACATAACCTAAAACTTTTGACTGACACAAATTATTGAACTTGTCAATCCCTATTTTTTCTATATCTTTTTTTGTCTTAGAACCAAGTTCTTTTTCAACAATATTCTCAATCGGCAAACCATGACAATCCCAACCCCATTTTCTCTCAACTCTAAAACCATTCATTGTCCAAAACCTCGGCACAACATCTTTAATTATACTTGCCACAATATGTCCATAGTGAGGAGTTCCTGTTGCAAAAGGAGGCCCATCATAAAAAACATAATCCCCATTGGGTGCCTTCTTATCAACTGACTTTTTAAAAATTTCTGCCTTTTTCCAAAATTCATTTACCTTATCCTCTTGAGTAGAAATTTCATTAATATTTACCATAACTTGTTTAAAAGATTAATATTTTTAATTGTTTAGTTTATCCAAACTTTTTTCTGAGGTTTAAATTCTTCAACATTAAAAATAATAGATTCGTCTTTTTCATCATAAAAAAAGATATATTTTTCATTACTCCTTCTATTAATATATTTCGTTCCCTCTGTAAGTGCTCTAAGTTTATCTATTTTAAATTTTACTTTTCTATGAGGCATCATACTAAAAAGCCAACCAGAATTATTTAAAAAAATCTTAAATTTACTATTATAAAGTTCTACCCTTGAGAAATTTACTCTAGAATCTAATTTAACATCTGAAATTAACTTATAATCTTGTAATTTATAAGTATACATTTTATTCACCAATAACACTAACTAAATATTTTCTTGTGCTTTTGTGTTTTCGCGGACACGGCCCATCAAATTCTGCAAAGAGAATTCTTTGATAGGTTCCAAGCTGAATTTTTTCTTCATGCAAAATCAAAGACAAACTTGGATTAGAATAACACGCTGCACGAATATGACTATGTCCGTTTACAGGTTCGTCAATTGGACAATTATCTTTTCTAAGTTCAATATCGTCGTGCATATATTTATCTCCTTTCATCGCTTTTTTTGAAAGACATTTTACAAAATCTTTTAACAATCTCTCTTCACCTTCATTGAGAAAAATTCCAACAGTTGTGTGCATCGGCTGAATTAAAATATGTCCGTTTTTTATACCAGAATCTCTAATAATCTTTTTAACTTCTTCAGTAATATCATAAAACTTATCTTCTACTTCAGTTCGTAAACTTCCTTCAATTACAAAATGTTTCATAATTGAGCTAAAAAATGTGTGTTTTTAAAATTTCCTAATTTCCAAATTCTTCCAAAACTTCCTTTTCCAGAAAATGCATTTTACTAGGAATAATTATACAATATGGTTTTTTCATCTTAGTATACTCTTTTAGTTCTTCAAAAGTTTTGTAAAGAATTTTCCTGTGCTTTGTTCCAAGTGCCTGACAAACAACTAATTTTTTCAAAGGAATTTTATAATTCTTTGCAGATTCTTCCAATTGTTCCAAAGACTCCTGAAATTCCAAACCAATATCCATTAAAATCAAGCTATGTGCTTTCATTGATTGATTTTCTTGCACAACTTTCATAAAACTATCTGGTGTAAAACTCGGCTTCCATTCAGGCATAGACGCAACCTTGCCAAATTTATACAACTGCAAACCTGTCTCTGCAACAGCATCAAAAATTGAAGCATTGTAAATTATTTTATAACGAACATTTAATCTCTTGCATTCTTGAATCAAACTAATGTGTGTCGTAGCTGTCAAAGGAGAACCATAAATCAAAAGAGCAACATCCATTTTTTGTGCCTCATCCACAAGCTCCAAACTTTCAACTTTTCCTCTGTCAGCAAGAACAAATTTTTTCCCCAACTTTTCACCAAGTTCCCCCGTACTATAAGAAAAATCAACAGTATAATTTTCAAGATAAACACGTTTACACTTATTCACAATCTCTAAACCATAAATTGAAATACCATCAACATTCAAACCAAGCCCTATTAAATATAACATAGAATTAAAAGAAAATTTGTATTTATTAGATTATCTATTTTCACTTAACCAAGACTTAACATAATCCTTAAAAAATAAATTATATAATTCTTCAAAAGAATATTTCATTGGGAAATCTATATTAACAATATTTCCTCTTAATTTACAATAATTACCTTTAACCTCCTCTAAAGAAAGGTCTCCAAGATCTAATCCAACAAGAACATTTATCAAAAATTTATATTTTTCATCTTCATTTAAAGTTCTAAATAAATTGTTACAATAAGGTAAAGATTGAGTTTCATAAAACATATTTTTTCTCTGAGAAATCTTAACAGTATCATTATTATAATTCAAAGAAGCTTCTGCACTTCCAGAAAAAATAAACGGAACTGTGAATAGCAAAATTTTTGTCAAACAGCTTCTCATTTTCTCAAATTTCCACTCACAACAATCGCAATAAAAAATAAACTAAACATTAAAACATCATTTTGTAAAACCAATCCAATAAAACCTCCAATCAAACTTACAAAAATAATTAATCTAAACCATTTTTGTCCTGATTTTAATTCTTCTTTAGTTTGTTTAGCTAAAAAAATTCCAATTGGAAAACCCAAAGCCAAAACACAAATTCCAATTAAAAGTTGAAATAATTCTATCATAAA
>JBDLJZ010000027.1:0-9918 GCA_039714095.1 Nanobdellota archaeon
GAGTATTCTTAACTTCCAAATCATAAACATCCATTTTTTTATTTAACCATTCAATCCTCTTAATTTTATGATTATAATTTTTAATGCCTTCAATCATAAAATTAAGAGGATTGAATGGTTAAATAAAAAATGGATGTTTATGATTTGGAAGTTAAGAATACTCATAATTTTGCTTTGGCTTCTGGAGTTTTTGTGCATAATAGTGCTAAAAATGCTAGGGATAAAAATACTCAAGCAATTTTACCTTTAAGAGGAAAGATTTTGAATGTTGAAAAGTCTAATCCTACAAGGGCTTTGTCAAGTGAAGAGATTACAAATATGATTACTGCAATTGGAACAGGGGTTGGTGAGCAGTTTAATTTGGAGAAATTAAGATATAAGAGAATTATTATTATGACTGATGCAGATGTTGATGGAGAGCATATTAAGACGTTGCTTTTGACTTTCTTTTTTAGATTTATGCCTCAATTAATTGAGAATGGGAATGTTTTTGCTGCGATGCCACCATTATATAGAATTAGAAAGAAGAAAGACCATTATGTTTATTCTGACGAGGAATTGAAAAAAATTACTGGCGAGGGCAATGCTAATGTTACACGGTTCAAGGGTTTGGGTGAAATGGGGGCGAATCAATTATGGGATACAACTATGAATCCTAAGTCAAGAAAGATTAAGAAAATTTATATTGAAGATTTAGTTGAAGCTGATATGGTTTTCTCTATGCTGATGGGTGATGATGTTCAAGCAAGAAAAGAATTTATACAGGAAAATGCTTTAGAAGCTGAGTTGGATGTATAAATTTAAAAAAGATTGGAAGGTTGTAGTTCTAAGATGAAAGAAAAGATAATTAAAATTGAGATAGATGAATTTAAAATAAAATTAATTGATTATTTTAAGAAACCTAATTTTGATGTGACATTAACTATATTAATTAAAGATTTGAAATTGGATTTGGAAAATTTAAATTTATTGCAATATTGTTTAGACGAATTAGCAAACGAAGGCTGGATTGTAAAAGCATCTTGCTTAGGTTATTACGAATATGATCCTGGAGAGAAATTAAATTTTGGTGGACTAAAATAAAATGACAAAAATATTAGTTTTTGGAAGCAGTGAAACATGGGGGGCTTTTGATACAGAATATGGTGGATGGGTTGAAAGATTGAAAACTTATTTTTTGAAAAGTTATAATTTCTGAATAATTAAATTAATAAATGAAAAAAATAAATAATTATCATGGCTAAGAAAGAAAAAATGAAAACACCTGATTGGATTTTAGAAGGTTATGATTCTGAAGAGGAATATGAAAAGAAGAAGGGTGTGAAGAAAGAGCACCACAGGCGTACAACCACAGGGGTTGCGAGTACCTCTTATGAGGTCCCGAAACTTTCTCCTAAGGAAAGTTTACAAGGGGCAAAAAAATCAGGTAAAACTTTCAAACTTAGAAAATGTCCTAAATGTGGAAGTGATGAAGTTGGTGTTATTGTTGGTGAAGAAGTAAAAGGGAAATGGGAATGTCGCAAATGTGGATGGAAAGGTGTTGATGTTAAAGAAGATGAACTTAGTGAAGATGAGTTTATGAAATATTTAGATGAAAAAGGAGAAGAGACTGCATAAATATTTCGGAATAGCCCTGAAATTTTAAACAAGTCCTTTTTGTCTAATTTCTTAATTTTTTTGTAACTTTTAAATTAAAAAAAACTTTTATAAAAGATAAAATCATAGGAAATTTGTAGAAGGCGTAAACTTCGGTTTATGATTATCACTTCGGTGCTAATAAAATATTTTATATTTTCCTTCTACACTTATTTATTTTATTTTTTTCTTAATATTTTTCCTATTTCAAAAATTAATAATCCTGAAAATGCAAAAGGAATAATTATTAACCAATCTTTTATTCCAAGAGGAATTACTCCAAAAGCAACAGAAAGAGGAGTATAAAGTAAAATTAAATGCAAAATTATTGAAATGATAACAGAATAATTTAACCATTTATTTGAGAACACCCCTATTTTAAATAATGATTCTTTTGACCTGCAAGTATAAACAAAAAGTAACTCAAACAAAACAGCAGTTGTTAAAACAATTGTTTGTGTTTTTTGTGCAGAGGTGTTATTTAAAACTTCCATAAAATACAAAATAATTTCTACAAAAAAAGCTACAAATCCTCCAAGAATAACAAATTTCCAAATGTTATCTAAAATACTTTTTTCTTTTCTTGGTTTTGTTTCCATAACGTTTTCTTCTTTTTCAAAAATTAATGAGAGTGCAGGAAGTGAATCTGTAACCAAATTCATCCAAAGAATTTGTAGAGGTAATAATGGTAAAAACCATTTGTCAGGATTTATTGTTATGGCAAGTATTACTGCTGTTAGAATTAAAAATATTTCACTGAAATTTACTGCTAAAAGATATTTAGCGAATTTTTTTATATTGTCGTAAGTTTTTCTTCCTTGTTTAATTCCTTCTACAATTGATGCGAAATTATCATCAATTAAAACTACGTCTGAAACTTCTCGTGCAACATCTGTTCCACGTATTCCCATTGCAATTCCAATGTCTGCTGCTTTTAGAGCAAGTGTGTCATTTATTCCATCCCCTGTTATTGCAACTACTTCTCCTTTTTTCTGCAATATTTTTGTAATCCTTAATTTTTGAAGAGGGTTTGTTCTAGCAAAAATTACAATTTCTTCAATATGTTTTTCTAATTCTGTATCACTTATTTTCTCAAGCTCTTTACCAGTTATAGCACGACCTTTTATTCCGATTTGTTTTGCAATTGAAACTGCAGTCAAGAGTGCGTCTCCTGTGATAATTTTAATTTTAATTCCAGCGTTAAAACTTTGTTCAACTGCTTTTTTTATTTCTTCACGAGGAGGGTCTATCATACCT
The DNA here is from genome assembly GCA_039714095.1 of Nanobdellota archaeon. Taxonomy (GTDB): domain Archaea; phylum Nanobdellota; class Nanobdellia; order Pacearchaeales; family GW2011-AR1; genus JAUVHP01. The sequence goes on from JBDLJZ010000027.1 coordinate 2,893, forward strand.
GTAAGCCCTAAAAAAATTAATCCTTTCTCTATTGGTTTTTCTTTTTTATTGAAATTTTTATATGCAAATGCTAAAACTCTTAGAGCATCTTTTTCCATTATTTTTGATTTTTCAAGTAGCTCTTTTTTTCTTTTGTCAGTTAAATTTTTTATTTGCCCATTTATTAATTCAAAACTTGAATTTTCTAAAATTTTTTCAATAGCACCTTTAGAGTACATTATATTGTTTCGCCCATTATCTCTTATAATAGACATCATTTTTCTTTTTGACGAGAAGTCAAATTTTTTAGTGCTTGGTTCTTGTTCAATTAAACTTTTTTTATCTATTCCTAAGTCCAGTGAATTTGAAATCAATGCAGTTTCTGTAGGGTCTCCAATTAAATTATATTTTTTATCAATAAATTCATATCTTGCATTATTGCACAGAACACTTGTTTTGATTAGTTTGTATAATTCTTTATTTTCTGTTAGATTTGTTTTTTTGTTTTTCTGAAATAAATTTTTATTTTTTTTTGTGTAAAATTTATTATTAGAAAATATTTTTTGTACTTGCATTTGTTCTTTTGTTATTGTTCCTGTTTTGTCAGAGCAAATAACAGTTACACTTCCTAATGTTTCTACTGCTGGTAGCCGACGTATTATGACGTTTTGTTTTGACATTAAAATTGAAGAAATTGCAAATGAAATTGTTAAAACTGCAGGTAGTCCTTCAGGAATCGCTGAAACTGCGAGTGCAACTGAAGTTAGGAATAATTCTAATGTATTGAATTTTTCAACAAATCCTAATAATGCAATTAAGGATACAATTAATATTATTATAACTCCTATTTGTTTTGAAAATTTGTCTAATCTTTTTTGTATGGGGGTTTTTTGTGTTTCTATTTTTTGGAGATTTTCTGCAATCTTGCCAAATTCGGTTTGCATACCTGTAGAAATAATTAATGCTTTTGCATTTCCTCTGACGATTTGTGTTCCTGCAAATAACATATTTGTTCTTTTTGCAAGAATTGTTTCTTTTGGCAATTGTTTTTCTTTTTTACTTATTGGAAGGCTTTCTCCTGTTAAGGCTGCTTCATTTGTCTGTGTATTTTCTGCTTCAAGAATTCTGCAATCAGCATTAACTTTATCCCCTGCCCCAATAATTATAATATCTCCTGAAACAAGCTCTTGAGAAGGAATTTCAATTACTTTATTATTTCTAATTACTTTTGAATGCGACACAATAAGTTTTTTTAAATTTGAAATAGCTTTTTCTGCTTTATATTGTTGAGTGAATCCTATTATTCCATTAATAATTATAATAATTGAAATAACTATTCCGTCTAAAAAATTACTAATAATAAAAGAGATTATTGCCGCAATCAATAAAATATAAATAAGAAAAGAATTAAATTGTTGGATTAAAATTTTTAAAGGACGTAATCTGTGTGTTTTTTTTATTTCATTTTTTCCATATTTTTCTAATTTTGTTTTTGCTTGTTCTTGTGTTAGTCCTTTTTCTGATGTTTGAAATTCTGAAAAAATTTCTTTTATTGATTTAGAATGATAATTTTTTCCTCTTTGCATATATTTTTTAATATAGTAATCATTAAAAACTTATTTAATTTTTTGATATTTATGGGAGAGTTTGATAATGGTTTTACATTTTATGTTGGAAATATGTTTGGAGGTAAAACTGCTCAAATGATTGTTGATTTGCAAAGAGCTGAGATTGCTGGCAAAAAAGTTCAGGCGTTTAAAATTAATTGGGATAATAGATATGAGGAAGGGTATCTTACTGCTAATAATGGGCAATTAAAATTTCCTGCTATTTCTGTTTCAGATTTTGATACATTAAGAAAGCATCTTATTGAGGATATTGAAGTTTTAGGAATTGATGAGCTGCAATTTTTTGATTGGAGATGTATTGATTTTATAAAAAAATTTAAGAATAAAATAAAGATTATTGGAACTGCTTTGCAGTATAATTATCGGGGTGAGCCGTTTGCTTTGAGGAAAATTGATGATAAAGAAATTGATTCAAAATATTCTGTGGGTAGTTTAATGGAACTTGCACATTTAATTATTCATAAACTTCCTGTTTGCACTCATGGGGAAAATGGAGAAATTTGTGGTAGAATTGCTTTATATCCTCAGAGATTAAATGAAGATGGGAGTTTTTCAAAGCACGAAGACAAAACAATTGTTGTTGGAGGGGTGAATAAATATTTTCCAAGGTGTGAGAAGCATTTTGTTAGGCCTGAACGGAATGTTTAAATAAATAATTTCTTTAAAATTTTTATGGAAAATAAGACACAAGTATTTTTTATTCATGGAGGAATGACTTTTAAGAATAGAGAAGATTATCTTGAATTTCTGCGAGAAAGAGAAGTTAAGCTTGAAGAAAAAATTTCTTGGAATAAGCAATATCTTGATAAAAGACTTGAAAGTGAATTTCAACTTATTAAACCCCAAATGCCTTGTGGATGGAATGCGAAATATGAAGATTGGAAAATCTGGTTTGAGAGATTTTTTGAATATTTAGAAGATGATGTTATTTTAATTGGTAGTTCTCTTGGAGGAATTTTTTTAGCTAAATATTTATCTGAAAATAAATTTCCTAAGAAAATTAAAGCTGTTTATTTAATTGCCCCACCTTTTGATAATACTTTAGAGGGAGAAGATTTAGTTGGAGGTTTTGAATTAGGTGAAGATTTAACAAAAGTTATGGAGAATTGTAATAATGTTAATTTATTATTTTCAAGAGATGATGATTGTGTTCCTGTAAGTCATGCTGAGAAATATAGGGAAAAATTACCTGATGCAAATATTATAATTTATGAGGATAAAAATGGGCATTTTGGAGTTGAAGAATTTCCAGAGATTGTTGAAATGATTAAAAAAGATGTTGAAAATTAAAATTGGCAATGTTTAAATAAATAAGATTACAATTTTAAATATGGGAGAGGATGCGAATCAATTTGATAATTATAATCAAACTAATTATTATAATCAAAATACTATTAATCCAAATATTAATCAACAAATTCAACAGAAGTCAAATTATGGAAAATGGATTTTAATTGGATTAGGAATCTTTTTTGCTGTGATAATATTTCTAATAATATTTAATGGTTCCAGTGAAATTTCAGAACAAGATTTTTTACAAGGTAAAAATTTAGATTTAAAAGAAAATAATAAAGTTAATTTTGAGATTGATACAGAAGAGCATACATTAACTGTTGAATCTGTTGAAGAAGATTCCATAAATATTTTAATTCAAAGTAATCCTATTAGGGCTAAATTAAAAATTGGAGAGGAAAAGAAATTTGATTTAGATAGCGATGGAGATTATGATATTTTAGTAAGATTAAATTCAATAATTGATGGAGAGCCGAATGTTTATATCAAAAAAATTAGAGAAAAAATGGAAGAAGAAATAGTTGTTGAAGAATTTGAGGAAGAAGAAATATCCGTTGAGATTGAAAATGATACAATGGAAACTAATGCAAGTGATACTGTAGCAAATATTAGTGAAGTAGAAGATAAGGAAGAATATATTTTAAGAGAAGTTTGTGGTACAAGTGAAGATTTATCTACTTTACCAAAAGTTACTGGAGAATCAAATATGGGAACAATAAAAACTAATAATTGCAGTTCAGATGAAACTTCGGTGTGTATGGGAAGAAATTTATTAGAATGTAGTGAAGGAAAAGCAATTATTAATTCTGAAGGAAATTTTATAGAATTAGAAATAAAAGAGAAAATTGGAGGTAATTGTAAGGTTAGAGTGGAGTATGGAGAAATGGAAGAAGTTGCTTTATCAAATAAATATATAGAATGTTTATTTCCAATTTCAGATATGCCACTAGCTCTTTGTATGGGGAAAGAATGTTCTTTTGCAAATGATTCATCTTGTTATGTTACATTAGGTGTTATTGGTTCTTTAACATTACAATTAGCATTTGGTGGAGAAAATTGTGAAATAGGATATCCTGAAGATAAAGGGCCCACAATTGAATTAGCAAGTTGTGAAAGAGAGGTGTCAGAAATTGTATCATTAAATACATTGGTACTTTGTTTAGAACCTTTTATTCTAAAGAAAGGCTATACTTGGGATTATTCCGAAAGCACTATAGATACATCAATTTTCCGATATTTTTATGAAGGAAATTTAGCAGGGGAAATATACTCAGAAAAGGGAAGCCAAGAAGTATTGATCTCAGAAGATTCATTAGGAGGAGATAAGGCATTAATAAATCAGCAATTAGGTTATAGTGAAATAACACCTGAGATAATGCTAAATTCTTTTCAATAAAAATTAGCTCAGCGAAACCCTTAAATAAGTAGATTTCTCTTTGTTTTTGTAAGTCAGGTAGTTAACTTTCGGAGTTCAGGCATTAAATTGTCAAGAAATAATATATATGATTTCTGAATTCTGAGGAATGTCCGGACACCACATGCGAAGACACCTAACGGTTTTTTTCGCGTAATCTTCCCTTGAGTTTGTCCTCAGGAGTGATTGACTGCCATATAAATTATGGGCGTTGTGAAGCGTAGCTCTGGTATAGAGACGAGCGTATTAAGTTACGATGGAACGAGCATCTCGGTCGGTGCAAGACTTTAAGTCGCATAGTGGAATGTTAACAAGTTCGGTCTGAATAAGTTTCGGCGAACTACAGAATCTGGCCTATTCCTGACTTACATTTTTATTATAATAATTTTTAGCCAGATTCTTACAGAATCTTATTCCCAAGCTCATTTGCTTACGACACTTTGTAAATAATTGCAAATGAACATTGCTCGGGCCTATAGACCTGGCTTAACGAGAGAACCCACTGGTTCTCTCGTGCTCTCTCCTCTAAACTGGTAAGGTGGCATCTTTTTGTGCAATCCGCCGAATGCCACATAAAAGCTTTTTATTTTTAACCAGATTCTTACAGAATTAGAGTTGGACTATTGATGGCTTACAAAATTTTTACAACAAATAGTTTATGAATTTAACACAAAATTTAATAAATAAAAAAATATTAAATTATAAATATAAAGAGGTTGATAATGAAAAATATAATTAATATTCACTCGCATTTGCTTAATTTTGATTTTGTTCCAGACAATTTTTTTAAAACAAGAGCACCAGTAAGAGAGTTTCTTCTTAAGCATAATTCCACAAGATGGCTTGGATATATTGTGTCAGTCTTTTTTAGAACTAAAGGATTTTTAACAGAGAATTTTTTAAGATGGAAATTAACAATATGGGTTGCCAGAATAATTACTAAGATTTTACCTGGAAGAAAAAACGATAGAGTTCATGAATTGTTAGCAATATTAAAAAAAGATATAGATAAGGTTGCAGAAGAACTTATAGAAGAGATGAAGGAGGCGAATATAGTTTTAACTACACCTCTTATGATGGACCTTGAACTTGCTTCATTTAATCAAAAACCAGAGATACCTTATAGATATCAAGTAAAATTAATTTCAGATATTGCATTAAAATATCCATGGAAAATAATGCCTTTTATTATGTTTGACCCCCGAAGAAAATCTTCTGCACATTTAGTTAAAACATCTTTAGAAAAAATGGGTTTTCTTGGGGTAAAAATGTATCCTCCTTTAGGATATGACCCAAACCCTTTTTCGTTTTTTAATCCAGAGAAAGTTAATGATGAGTTAAAAGAAGTGTATGAATATTGCGAAAAAAATTATATTCCAATAACTACGCATTGTTCAAAGCATGGTGCTTATAGTGGAGATTTAATACATTGTAGAGAGCTTGCAAGAAAATTTGCTAATCCTGAGAGTTGGGAGCAGGTATTACAAAAATATCCAAAACTTGTGATAAATTTTGCTCATTTTGGAGGAGATGATGAATTACTTAATTTAGATAATTCTAATTCATGGTCAAATAAAATAATAAATTTAATTAAAAAATATAAAAATGTTTATACAGACATAGCGTATAATGATAAAGCGTTAAAGAAAGAAACAAAACAAGAATATTTTAAAGTGTTGAATAAATTGATGAAAGATAGTGTGATAAATAAGAAAATACTTTTTGGAACAGATTGGTTAATGACTCGGCATACATGGAAAGAGAAAGAATATGTAAAAGAGTTTGAAATGTTTTCAGAATCAAAAAAAATAATGTTTGAGAACCCCTTAAAATTTTTATTTCCTCAGAATAAATTACCTAAAAGAATAAAAGATTTTTATAAAAATAAACCTATTCCAAAATGGATGGATTTTCTTAACTAATAAGGTTTAAAAGTATAATTAATTATTCTTATTTATATTTTAAGGGGCCCTAGCTCAGCGGGAGAGCACATGACTGAAGATCATGGTGTCCCGGGTTCGACTCCCGGGGGCCCCATTTAGAATTATTTTTTAATTTCACTAACTTTCTTATAACTAACATAATTTTTATCTAAAATTTCAATAATTTGTTTTCTTGATTCTGCGTTTCCTAATCCTTTCCAATCTAAAACTGCAAAGTCAATTTCCTCTTCTGTTTTTTCTACAGCTTCTTTTACCATTTCATCTGTTAATGGAAGTGCGTATTGAGGAATTACATGTGATATTGCAACATTTGATTTAAGTTGTATTTTATTCAAATTTGGGCAATAGTGTGGACCTCCAATTGCAAATGCGATTTCGTGATATTTATTTTCTTTGAATTCTTGAATTGTTTTGTGAATTGTTTTTGCAATGACAAATCCTGCTCTTGAATTTTTCCATTCGTCTATTGTTGAACCTATTTCTACAAAAATGCAAGGCTTTTCTATTAGTGGTCCGTGATGAGTTGCCTCCATTGTTAAATTATATTTATCAAATTCGTGTTCTTTTGCAACTTCGTGTAATTTTTCGAATATGAATTTTTGAAATAATGCAGAGGTCTTGCAAACTTTTCCAGCTTCCTCTCTCCTGACCCCGCTCGGATTTTTGAAATTTGGCTTCGCCATTTCTTCTCGCGAAATCACTCGACCCCCTACGCTTGCGTCTTTCCAATTTCCTGGAGAATGAATACACAATGTTTTTTCTTTTTTTT
>JBDLJZ010000028.1:0-9447 GCA_039714095.1 Nanobdellota archaeon
CAGCTAAACTAAATTTTTGAATTTTATTTTTTCCATAAATATTTGTTCTTATTATAATATAATTTCCATTTATTTTTCTCACTTCTTCCTCACCTTCTAATTTTGTTTTGGCATAAACATTTATAGGATTTGGAATATCGTTTTCGGAATATCCTCCAGTCTCACCATCAAATATAGAATCTGTAGAAATATAAATAAATTTAGCACCAATTTCTTTACCAATTCTTGCAAGATTTTTTGTAGAATCACAATTAATTTCTTTTGCTTCTTTTGGATTTTTTTCACAATAATCCACATTTGTTAATGCAGCACAATGAATAATAATTAAAGGATTTATTTTTTTAATAATTTTCTCAACATTTTCAAAATCAATTAAATCTATTTTCATTTCATTACAATAATCTATTTTAACAGGATTTTTATTAAATATAATAAACACTTCAAAATCTTTACAAAAAATTTCAGCTAGATTTGAACCCAATAATCCGCTCCCACCTGTAATTAAAACTTTTCCCATTTTTAATTATTATTTATTTTTGTATTAAAGAATTCAGGATCATCTCGCCCTATTTTATGACTTGCAGGTTTATAAGTTTCAACGATCCTATTTCTTTCATTTAAAATTTCTTCAGAAGATAAAGCAGATGTTCTGATTTTTGATTCACTTCCTCCACCCTTGGAGGCATATAATAAAGGCTCACCTTCAATAAAAATATCCTCCTCTAACACACCTTTATCGATATTATCTCTAATCGTAGTTCCTCTATAAGGTGCATATACAGTTATTTGGAAATCATCTAACCCACTTTTTTTAATAAATTCCTCAGTTTCCTTAATTGTTTCGTAAGTTTCTCCGGGAAGTCCTAACATAAAAAATCCTCTAACTCTTATACCTCTTTCTTTCATCAATTTAACAAATTCATAACATTGTTGAACAGTTGTTTGTTTGTTAATATTATTAAGAATTTTTTGACTTCCTGATTCTACGCCGAATCCTATTTCAATACATCCAGTGTCTTTAAGTAAATCTGCAAATTCAGGATTCATGAATCTAGCATGACCATTACATTTGTAAATTATTCCTCTTTTTTTTAATTCTTCTGCATAAGGTCTAACATTTTCTTTAGAGATTGTAAATAAATCATCAATTATATATAGTGCATTAAATCCTAGTTTTTGAATTTCATCAAATTCTAATTTAGCTTTTTCAATTGGAGTTCTTCTAATAGAAGTTCTTGCATTTTCACAAAAAGTACAACTCATTGGGCAACCTTTTCCTGTTAAGAAGGTAGTAGCTTTTCTACCTATTTCACCAAAAGTATGGATATATCCTCTCAAAAAATCTTTAAATTTGATTCTATTTAGTACTGGTAGTTCATTATACTCTTTTTTTGTTAATGGGTTAAATAAAATTTTTTCTGTAGTCCTATTTTCAACAATCTCTAATAATGGTTTTTCACCATCTCCTCTAACAATATGATCCCATCCTTCTTTTTCAATATCTGAAGTATAAAAATGTGCATGGGGCCCACCTGCAACAAAAATTTGCTTTTTATTTGTTTCCAGATTTTTTAGTTTTTTAAGAATTTCTCTGGCCCGAGTTTTTTGAGGCGTCATAATACTTACCCCTATAACATCATAATTAGAATAATCTTTTATTCTTTGATTTTCTAAGTCTGCGAAAGCATCTTCAATATCCACTTCATGACCTGCTTGCGTAATATATGTTGCAAGATATAATAATCCTAAAGGAGGATAAATTCTATCATTGTCCAAAAAAGGACTCCTAAGACTTATTAATAAAATTCTTTTACTAATCATTTAATAACAAAAAAATAAGATTATATAAATTTTTATCTTCAAAAACAAAAATATTTATTTAGAAGTTATCCCATCAAATATCTTTTTTAATTTTTTATTTCTTACTTCTGTAGAGAATTCTTTTTCATATTTTTTTCTAGATTCTTTTCCCATTTTCACTCTCAATTTAGGACTTTCAATTAAAGTAGAAATATATTTTACTATTTGTTTAATTATATCTTCTTTATTATTTTTCCAAATAAACTCTGCAAAATTTTCAAAGTCATTTATTGAGGGACCCATATATCTATATTTTCCTTTATTTTTAACATTAATAAGAAAACCATTTTTTTTATTATCTATAGAGTCAGGTATGCCAAACATATCAGAACAAACAAGAGGTAATCCAGAACCCATTGCTTCAATAATCGTCATCCCTAAACTTAAATAACTGGGGAATAAAAATATATCACTCTTTCCATAAAGATTAAATAATTTTTCTCTATCCATTAAAGGAATAATTTCTAAACCTTTAATATTAGTATTAATATTTTTAGGAACGTTAGATACAATTTTTAATCTTATATTTTTATATTTTTTACTTAATATTCTAAATGCTTCTATAGATTCTCTCCCACCTTTTAAATTAAATATCATTGGATCTGTTTGATTCGCAGTTCCCACAAATATTATATTTACAACCTTAGAATTATTTTTAATTTTAATTTTAGGAATTTTTGTTCCAAAATGAATTATTTCAATTTTATCTTTAAATAAAGATGTATCAAACTCTCTTTCTAGACTCTGTTTAGCAAAATTTGTAAATGGCAAAATTTTTTTACAATATTTTGAAGATAATGCTTTTTCAATTTTAGATTTATTTTTTTTTAATAAGTTCGCGTTATGCCCAGCAAAAGTAATTGCCTCCTCAGTATCACAAATCCAGGAAAATCTTTTTGTAATTATATGATCTGGAGAATATATGAAATCAATATCTTTTGGAATAGAAAGCATCTTTTCAGATAAATTCAAAGGGTTAATAAATTTAAATAAAAAAGATTTATAGATTAAATTAATTAATTTGTTTTTTTTTAAAGAACTTAAATTTTTAATACTTATTTTTTGATTATTGGATATGAATTTATATTCTTTCGGAGGATTATCTTTTAATTCTCCCCATATGGGATGCATTTTTTCAGGAGAGGCATTTAGCAATATTTTCTTCATGTCAAAAGCAGGTTTTCCAGATATTTTAAATGTTTAGTAATTAAATAAATTTTTATAAACTAATTTAAAATCAAAAGGGTATGAAATTGTTTTTAATCAATCCAGATTATATGACTTATGGAGATCCTCCTTTGGGTTTAGCATATCTTGCAGCATACATAAGAGAGAATTGTGATTTTCTTAGAATAAATATTTTAGACCAATTAAATGAGAAAGAAATCCTAAAGAAAATAAAAAAAGAAAACCCTTCTATAATTGGTTTTACAGCAGTAAGTTCAAATTATTCTTATGTTAAAGAATTAGCAAAAAAAATTAAAGAGACTTTTTCAGATATTATTTTAATTATAGGAGGCATTCACATAACAACTCTTCCGAAGTCATTTGGAAATTCCTCTTTTGACATTGCTGTTATAGGAGAGGGAGAAATTTGTGCAACAAAATTAATAAAATCAATAAAAAACAAAAAAGGGATTAATATAGATGAGTTATCTAAAATTAAAGGGCTTTTATTTAGAAAAAATAAAGAAATTATTAATACAGGATTAAGTGAGACGATTGAAAATTTAGACCAAATACCATTTCCTGCAAGGGAATTACTAAATATGACTTATTACTCCCTCCCAAGGTTCTCTTCTGATAAGAGTATAGACCCAATAGGTTCTTTAATAACTTCCAGAGGATGTCCTTATTCTTGTAAGTTTTGTTCCTCAAGTCGCTTTTGGGGAACCAAAGTGAGATTTTTCTCTGCAAGTAGAATTATAGATGAAATAGAACTATTACATAAAAAATATAATTATTCACACATTTATATTTATGATGATCTCTTTTCAATAAATAAAATAAGATTAAAAGAAATAATTAAAGGATTAAAAGAAAAGGAATTTTTAGGAAAAATAAAATTTAGTGTTTATGGAAGAACAAATTGTCTAGATGAAGAAACTGCAAAATTACTCAATGAAATGAATGTGCAAGATATAACTTTTGGATTTGAAACAGGATCCCAGAAATTATTAACTTTTCTTAAAGGAAATAATGTAACAATAAAAGATGGGATAAATGCAATTAAATTATCAAAAAAATATAATCTTAATCCAGGTGGATTTTTTATTTTAGGCTCACCCACAGAAACTTTAGAAGATATGAAAAAGACATATTGTTTCATTAAAGATAATTGTAAAGAAAATTTTATTATATATCAAACAATTCCTTTTCCTGGAACTTATCTTTGGGATTATGCATTAAAAAATAAAATAATTAATGATTCTTTTTATGAAGAGAAACAAAAAGAATTTGTAGATATAAATCCAAACCTTATTCTATCAAAAGAAATATCTAAGGAAAACTTTGAAATTTATTTCAAAAAAATAAATTCGTTATACCCCGCTAAGAAAAAAAGTTTAACCAATAAAATATCGATGATTAAACCAAGGCATATTAAACTAATTCTAACTAAAGAATTTCTTAAAAAAACAAACAATCTTAAGGGAGCATTTCTTAAAAGATTATCTTAATTATTTCCAAACCTCTCCACTCAAAACAGCCTTCTCAATCCCAATAAAATAACCATAAAACTTACACCAAAAAAATCTTAACTTATTCCTAAACCCAACACCTTCAACTCCTTTTAACGATTTTGCAAAAACAAAAAATGGCAAACCAATCCAAAGCATTCTCAAAGCAAAATAATTAATTCCCGAAATTCTAAAAATCTTAAACCTTTCTTTCCAACTTGCACCAATCCAAATTGCTTGCTTAAAAGTTTCTTTAAGTGTTTCAGGATTATTATGGTAACAGATTGTATTTTCTGCAACTACAGGCTTCAATTTAAACTTAAACCAAAAAGTCTGGTCATCCGCATAACCATATTTGGAATCAAATCCTCCCATCTCTAAAAATTTGCTTTTCCTAATAACTCTAAAAATTTTAACATCTTTTACACTCTCTTTATCCACACGAACCTTTCCCCATAATCTACTCCAAATGTTATCCGTATTCATAGCTATCTCGTTTTCATGAGTAGCACCAATTATTTTTTCATTTTCCAAAATAGGTTTAACTAGATTTTTTAGATAATCTTTATTAAAAGTCATATCTGCATCAACAAAAATAAGAATCTCTCCTTTGGCTTTTTTGGCACCAAGATTCCTAGAAAAAGCAGTTCCTTTGTGTTCACCAATAATTAATATTATTTTTTTATATTTCCTGATTATTTCCCTTGTTTTATCAGTAGAGCCATCATCAATAATAATAATCTCAAAATCCTTAAAGCTCTGCTTACCTAAACTTTCCAAACATTTTCCAATATAATTTTCTTCATTATATGCAGGAATAATAACTGAAGTTAACATTTTTTTAAATTTAAACTATTTGTAACAAAATAATACAACGCAATAAATCTCCCAAGAGTATCTAAAGTTGCCCACAAAAAAGAATTTATTAATTGTTTTGATTTTAAACTAAAATATGCCCAGAAAATTAAAAGATATAAAAAAGGAATATACCATCCAATAAACATTAAAGGAAGAATTGTACAAGGAATAAAATATCTAAAGCATCTAAATTTTTTCAATTTAAAAATCTTTAACGCCAAACCTTTGCCTTGCCATTTTCTCTGACGAAAAAAATCATCAAAAGTTTTTGGATCTATATGATCTGCAAAAAGATTGGATTTTTTTAATCTATAACCTGATTCAGTAAACCTATCAAAAATATCATCATCTTCGACATAAAATAAGTTTTCGTCATATTTTAATTTTTCAAATATTTTTTTTCTTATTATTAATGCCCCACATAAATTAACTTTTCTATAAGCTGCCCAAGATTTTTGAAAGATAGTTATAGGTCTATATGGACGAATCCAAAAACGAGTCCCATCAACCTCTTCCTTAATTAAATCTAAAAATTTTATAACAAAATCTTTTTCTATTATTTGATCTGCATCTAAAAAAATCAAATATTTTCCTTTGGCTATTTCTGCTCCGCGATTTCTTGCAAACGCAGCAGAATGCCCTTTGTTTAAATTTAATAATTTTGTATCAGAAAAATTTTCTACAATATTTTTTGTTTTATCTGTTGAACCATCATTTATCACAATAGTTTCAAATTTATTTTGAAATTCTTGTTCTTTTATAGAGTTTAAACATTTATCAATAACATCTTCTTCATTATGTGCAGGTATTATAAAACTAAAAATTATTTTTTCTTTCATATTCCTCTAAATATTTGCTCCTCACAAACATAGGATTTTTTATTTTATCTCCAATAACTGGTACAATCTCTTTGTTTCCATATATTTCTGGATAAGGCCTATCTATGCCATCACAGACTAAAAAATATTTACATCTTTCGCATTGTTTTGGTTTAACATAAAGTTTTTTTATTGCAACTGCTTCAACAAATTTATTGAAAGATAAAAAATCTTTGAATTCTAGTTTAAATATTATTGGAATATTTTTTATTAATTTTTTAATTTTTGTTGTATAATTCTTAATATTTTTTTCTCCCATTTTTTCCTGAATAGAAGGTAGCCACCATTCATCAACATCATTTTTCAAATGCATATAATTGCAAACATGTTTCTCATACTCCTTCATAAAACAATATGGAATATATCTTACAGTTATCTTTACGATTTTTGGAGAAAGAATATCTATTGACTTTCTCAAAAGAGGTTCAAGATCAGAATATTTTGGAGAAAGAATTTTTGCCTGCTCTTTAGAGATATCCCACGGATTAAATTTAATGAAATTTACTGCATCTGGTTCAAACTGAAGTAAAAACCTTGCAAACTTTTCCAAATCTTTGTAATTTTCTTTTGTAACAGTAATATTAATTCTACATCTCAATTTATTTTTTTTAACATTTTTTATCGCTTTTGTTATTTTATTAAAACTTCCAGGAATTCTCGTTAATTTCTCGTGCGTTTCTGCATTGTGACCTTCTATCGAAAAAAGAACATCATTTAATCCCATATCAATTAATTTTTTTAGATAGTCTTCTTTAGATATTCTAAGCCCATTGGTAATAAGACATATTGTTCTAAATCCTAATTTTTTTGCATATGCTACTAATTCTGGAAAATTTGGCATTATTGTAGATTCTCCTCCCGAAAAATCAACATCCAATGCACCATTTTCTTTAGCCATCCTTAATTGTCTCTTTAATTCTTCCATTGTTGGCTCTTTTTCTTTTATACAAGAACTATCTCCATAATAACAAAAAACACACTTTAGATTGCAGGCATGATTTGTATGAAGTTTGACTCTCTTAGTTTCTTTAACCATTAAAAAATCAGATGAGAAATTATTATAAAAGTTTCTATATAATTTTATAAGTATCTTTTTTCAATAAATACTATGAAGATTTTAGAAATTTGCCCTTTTTCAGCAGGAGTTTGTGGGGTCTGGTCACGAGTAAAACAAGAATCTCTTGAATTTTCTAAATTGAGATATAAGATAGCAATTTTTTCCTCAAATTTAGAAAAAGCCACAAATAGAATAGTAGAGCCAGAAGAAAAAATTGAAGATATAGAAATATTTAGATTTTTTACTAAAAAATATCCTTTTTCACAAAATGTAACTCATTTCAGTTTCAAAAAACAATTAGAAATATTCAATCCAGATATAGTAATAACTCATTTATTACACCCACACTCTTTCCAAGCATTAAAAGTTTGTAAAAAATTAAATATTCCAATTTTTTTAGTAGCTCATGCACCCTTTAATGTCAAAAGAAGTTATTTGCTTGATTTAGCAACTAAATTTTGGAATTGGAGAAATAGATTTAGAATTAATAAATTTGATAAAATAATAAATATTACAAATTGGGAGTTACCTTACCTAAAAAATTTAGGAGTAAATGAAGAAAAAATAGTTTATATTCCAAATGGCGTTCCAGAAGAATTTTTTACACAAAAAAAATCAAAAGAAGAAAATAAAGTTCTTTTTTTAGGAAGAATTTCTCTCATTAAAAATTTAGAAACTTTAATATCTGCAGCAAAAAATTTACCTAAAATAAAATTTTCAATCGTAGGTTTTGCAGAAAAAAAATATATAGAAAAAATACAAACAAATCTTCCAAAAAATATAGAAATAAAAAAACCAATTTATAATTTAAAAGATAAAATAAAATTAATTGATGAACACAAAATTTTTGTTTTACCAAGTATAAGAGAGGCAATGCCACAAGTTTTAATTGAGGCAATGGCAAGAGGGAAAATTGTTATTTCAAGTAATACTGATGGCGGAAAAGAAATAATTCAAAATGGCAAAAATGGATTTTTATTTGAAATAGGAAATGCTGAACAATTAACAGAATTAATTAAAAAAAATATAAAAATAAATAAAACTGGAAAAAATGCCATGAATAATTCCAAAAAATATTCTTGGAAAAAATTAATTAAAAAATATAAAGAATTATTTGAAAAATGCTATCAATAATCCTTACAGCATATAAAGAAGAAAAAACAATCGCAAAAGCAATCCAATCAATTTTAGATAATAATTTAAAATTAGATTATGAAATTTTAGTTATTGCACCCGACAAAGAAACTCTTGGGATTGCACAGATTTTTGCAGGAAAAGATTCTAAAATTAAAGTAATAAAAGATAATGGAGAAGGAAAACCTTCGGCATTAAATAAAGCCGTTTCTTACACAAAAGGAGATATTTTAGTTTTAACTGATGGAGATGTTTTCATAGATAAAAATTCTTTAAATTCCATTTTAGAACCATTTAAAGATAAAAAAATTGGTGCAGTTTGTGGGCAACCAATTTCAACAAACCAAAAAAATTCTTTATTTGGTTATTGGGCTTATGTATTAACGAATATTGCGAATGAAAGAAGATTAATTGCGATTAAGAATAAAAAAAGATTTTTTTGTTCAGGTTACTTTTTTGCAATAAGAAAAAATTTATTTCCAAAATTAGATAAAGAACTTTTGTCCGAAGATGGATTTATTTCTCATAATGTTTATGAACAAAACTATAAAATAAATTATTCAGAAAATTCAAAAGTTTATGTCAAATATCCAGACAATTTTTCAGATTGGATTATGCAAAAGAAAAGAAGTGCTGGAGGATACAACCAAATAAAAAAATTAATTGGAACAGAGATTCGTTCTTTTAGAAAAGAATCTTCTGGAGGATTAGGTTTGTTCAAATTTATAACAAATCTAAAAGAATTTTTTTGGTTAAGCCTTTTATTTTTAGCACGAATTTATTTATGGTTTGTAATCTATAAAGACATTAATCTTGGAAAAAAATCACATAAAGAAATTTGGCAAAGAGTTGAGAGCACAAAATAATAAAAACTCCTTATTCTAATTTTAATAATGGAAAACCAAGAATTAGAAAAAAGAAAACAAAAAATAAAGAAATTTATAGACGAAAATTTAATTCTTATAGGTTTAATGACTTTAGT
>JBDLJZ010000029.1:0-9204 GCA_039714095.1 Nanobdellota archaeon
CTTCTTTTTCTTTTTCTCCTTTGCCTTCTTAGTTGTTACCTTTTTAGCTTCCTTCCTTTTCTTCTGATGCTCTTTCAAAAAAGCATTTATTTTATCAATTAAAATTTTCTTTAATTCTACAGTCAATAAATTCCCACTTCTATAATCTTCTTCAATCTGTTTTAATTTCTCATCATCCTCTTCAAAAAAGAATTTTAAATATTGAAAACTTACATCAACATCAGGATTTCCACCTTTTTTTCTATGCTCTTCAATAGTTTCTCTTCCTCCAGAAAAAGCATACTTATTAATTTTTTTCTTAACAATTTCAGGAGAATCAGTTGTTAAAATAGCCATATTTCCTTTACTACTTGACATCTTTCCCCCCATCCCAGTTAAAGAAGGAAGAAAAATATTATGAATCAATACAGGTTTATCATAACCTAATTTTGGGATAACATCTCGTGAAACCCTAAAATGTGCATCCTGATCAATCCCCAAAGGAATCAAACACGGAATCTTTTTTTTCTTTAAAACCGACGGTAAAAAAGCAGGAACCGCCTGCATTGAAGTGTAAAAAATACTTCCAATATTTGAGCTGTCATTCAAACCAAAACTTGCTTTAACAGTAGAAAAAGTAATCTTCTTTGCAACCCTACAAGCTTGTTTATACATTAAATCAGCATTTTTTGTATCAACTAAAAAATGTGTTTTCTTAGGATCAAAACCCAAAGCAATAACGTCTAACATATTTTCATTCAAAGATTTCTCAGTGTCCTCAAAACTCAAATTTTTCTTAAATAAAAATTTCTCTTCGTCAGGAAACTGAAACCACATTTCAACACCAAATTTATCCTGCAACCATTTACACAAAATCCACGGAAACAAATGTCCAATATGAACTTCTCCAGAAGGTGCGCGTCCAGTATAAAGAAAAAACTTATTTCCTTTTTCATATTCGTCCAATAACCAATTCAAATCTCTGTGCGCAAAAAAAACTCCTCTTCGTAAAAACAAATGCAACTCACCAGTATGTTTTTGTATTCTTTTCAAAAGTTTTTCATCCAATTTTGAAACTCCAAATTGTTTAACCAATTTAGTATAATTAATTTCACCAGAAACTTCCCACGGAGTAATTTTTTCCTCTTTTTTCATACACTTTTCAAGCCAAACACTTTTTTAAATATTATCTATCAATCGCGAAGCCTATGCGCAATGGCTTATCTAAAAAATACATCCCCACACGAGAAAGTTTATAAATAATAATTTGTATAATTCATTATAAAAAGAGCAAAATGAAAAATATACTTATATCAACAATTTTTATTATTTTCTTAACATCATTTCTTTCTGCAACAATTGTAATGAACACGCAAAATTTAGAAGATACCTATAATTTAGAAGATACAATAAGCCTACCAATTAAAATAATAACTACAACAGATATTATTGGTAAAAAAACATCAGTAAAATTAATTTGCAATGGACTAGAAACAGAAATATATACAGACTACAAAAATATATTATCTGGGGAAGACTATGCAATAGAAGTACCAATTCCTCTAATGAAAGAACTTTTAGGACGTTCAACAGCAACTTGTAAAATTAAAGTTTCTAAAGGTGAAGAATTTGAATTAACAGATGAATTTGAAATTTCAGACAAAATAAGCATCACAACAAAATTAAAACAATCAGAATTCTCTCCAGGAGAAATCATCATTATTGAAGGAGATGCTATAAAAGAAAATCAAAAACCAGCACAAGGGTTTGTTGAAATATCTGCAAGTATAATTAATTCTTCATCAGATATAAAAATTATTGACACTGTAAAAAATGGGTATTTTTATGTTGAGATACCTTTAGAAGAAAATGCAAAAGCAGGAGAATATACAATGAATATTAATGTTTATGAAAAAGATTATGCAGATGAAGAAACAAATAAAGGATTTACATCAGAAAAATTTAAAATTCTTCAAATACCAACAAGCTTGGAAATTATTTTTGAAGAAAAAGAAGTAGAACCTGGTACAAATGTCAGAGCAAAAACAATTCTTCACGACCAGACAGGAGAAAAAATTGGATCAATTTCAATTATAACAATAAAAAATGAAAACGATGAAATACTTGAACAAACAGAAAAACCAACAGAAGAATATCTTGAATATAAAATTAATTATAACGAGCCTCCAAAAGAATGGACTATTATGGCGATTTCTAATAGATTAAATGCACAAGCAACATTCAACATAAAAGAAAAAAAAGATATTGAAATTGAATTGCTCAACAATACATTAAAAATTAAAAACATCGGAAATGTAATTTATAACAATACTGTTTTAGTAAAAATTGGGGAAGAGAATCTTTATCTAAACATAACATTAAATTTAGATGAGGAACAAGAATTTAAATTAACTGCTCCAAAAGGAGAATATCAAGTAGAAATAATGGCAAATGGAAAAGACACTTTAACTCAAAATGTATTACTAACAGGAAGGTCAATTGATATAAAAGAGGCGTCTCAAGGTGTGGTTACAATAATCAGTCACCCTATTGCATGGTTTTTTATGATAGGAATTTTTGGATTTATCATATTTATGTTTTTCAAGAAAGGTTATCAAAAAAGTGTATTTGGATATTTAAAATCTAAAAAAAAACATAAAAATAATGTAGAAGAACATTCAAAAAAATTTAATTCTCTTTTAAATTTTAAAAAAACAAAAGAAAAAAAATTGGTTGAAAACTATACAAATAAAGCAGAACTTTCTTTATCAATAAAAGGAACAAAACAAGATGCAGGAATAATTTGTTTAAATATAAAAAATTTTGAAGAAATAGATACTTCAAAGATTAAAGACTCAATGCAAAAAATTGTAAATTTATCTGAAGAAAAAAAAGCAGTTATATATGAAAATCAAAATAATATTTTCTTTTTATTTGCTCCAGCAAAAACAAGAACTTTCAAAAATGAAACACCCACATTAAAATTAGCACAAAATATCAAAAAAATATTAATAGAACATAACAAAATTTTCAAACAAAAAATTGAATTTGGAATTTCAATAAATTATGGAGTAATAATAGCAAAATTAGAAAAATCAGTTTTAAAATTTATGAGCTTAGGAACAATAATTAATTCAGCAAAAAAAATAGCATCCGCTTCAAATGAAGAAATTTTACTGAACGAAAAAATAAAAAATAAATTAACAACTTCAGTTAAAACAGAGAAAAAAGAAATAAACAATATCTCAGTTTATTCAATAAAAGAAATAAAAAAATTAGGAGACAATAAAAAATTCTTAGAAAGTTTTATGCAAAGAATGAAAGAGGATAAAAAGAAATAGTTATTTAATTCTCCTAACTTCACCCATAGTTAATCTCTCTAACTTTATACCCTCTCTTGGAACATATGCAATTTTTTTCAAATAATCCATGAATTGATCCGATATTTCTTCGGATACAGAAACAAATGGCATAATTAATTTTTTATCTTTTGCGTTTCCTTTTTTTTCTGAATAAATCCTATTTACAAATCCAAATTTAAAAGAGCCCCAGCAAAATTTTGAATCAATATTATTAAACACTTCATTTGGTACATCTTTTTCATAAATAAAAATATCTTGTGAAGAAAGTTTTTTAGCAGAACACACATAAATCAAAGGCTCAACTCCTGCAATCAAATAATTTTTATTTGATAATTGCTTTACTAAAGGATACCTATCTATCCCGAATCCCCATTTATTCCAAAGTCCTACTCTCTTTAATTCTTCATATGAAAATTTATCAGGATTATTTCTCTCAATCTGAACCAACAATTTTTCTACTTCTTCTTCTATTTGTTCATCATTTAATTCTATAACACTACTTTTAACCATAGCAATATAAGCCTCTTTAGCAACACTTCTCTGGTCAGAAATATCATCAGAGCCCAACTTTCCAATTAATTTTTGAATTTCTCCTCCAGCATTATCTATATAAAAATTTCCTGTTTTTGATTCAGCAAGGCTTTTGAACATATCCTTCATATTTCACAAATTAAATAATATTTTATAAAACTATTTATTTCTCTAACTCAAGATAGCTATTCAATATAGCCCGCTTTATCTCAGGGTGCTTCTTCTCCAACTCATCAATAAACAATGAAAGTTTATCTTTCTTTTTATTAGTTTTCTTAAATTTCAACTTCTTAATCTTCGCATAAAGTAAAACCTCTGCATCCAAAAATAAATATAACGGCTTGATAATCTTCTTATTTACAGGAGCGATTTCTTTTAAATCTTTAACATCTCCCTCAATTAAAATATGAACTATTTTATCTGCTTCAGAATCAATTGTAGAAGACACTGCAATCTTATTTATCTTTTTCTTGCCCTTAGTAAAAATCTTGTCCTTTGTAGAAAAATCTTTTTTTTCTCGGGGTACACTTTTGAGTGTTGCAAAAGATTTTTCAGGGTACATCTGTGGTGTACTAGGCATCCTAACAATTTCAACCATTCCTTTTTCACTAAACATATTCAATAAATCCTCAAGAACAATATCCCTAAAATCAATTCCCTTCTTGTAACCAACAACATCTCCCTTTTTAATCATCTCAAATTTTCTAATTATAAATAAAAACTTTTTCTGAAAATATCTAACAAAACAATTCTTACAAACTTTTCTTTTATTAGTAAATTCATACACAGGTTTTGTTTCACATAGTTTACACATTTTAAAAAATTAGGATTTTGCCCCCTCACGATAAAAAAACTTATTAGCAATCTTCTTATTAATTAACATAATTTTATCTGCTTGATTTAGTAATATTTTTGAAACGCAATTCTCAAAATAACA
Organism: Nanobdellota archaeon; assembly: GCA_039714095.1. GTDB lineage: Archaea > Nanobdellota > Nanobdellia > Pacearchaeales > GW2011-AR1 > JAUVHP01. The sequence continues at coordinate 4,810 of JBDLJZ010000029.1, forward strand.
AACTTCAACTTCCTTACTTTTTTTCTTAACTCTTTTTAATAATTCAGTAAAATCTCCATCACCTGAAATTAGAATTGCTTTATCAAATTTATCATTATAACAATCTTCCATCATATCCAAAGCCAAACATATATCATCTCCTTTAATTGTATAATATTCCTCTCCCAGAATATTCAAACGAGATTTCCGGGTACATAATTTAACCCAAAACTTATCCAACTTATGAAGTCTATCAAAAAGTTTATTCTGCTTTTTCCAAATCTTTTCATTAATTTTCTTTTTAACTAACGCATTATAATAATATATCTTAACTAAATTATCTTTATCACATAAAAATTTTACATATTTTTCTAAATCAAAATTAATATCACTAAAGTTAGGATTTATAGAAGTCAATCCTCCATAAAAATTAGCCCCATCAATATAAATACAAATCTTTTTTACCATAATAAAAAGCCCCAGCGTTAAACACAACTGGGATACATAGCAGGATGTCATGATGACTTAAGGCAATCCCTGTTACCTTAATATTTTAGAAATTGTGCTCTTATTTAAGCTTTTCGTTGAATGAAAATTCACAATCTCCACCTATCAAAATTCTTCCTATCTTCCAAATTTCCTTGTTTAGAATAAGCTTTCATTAATTCCAAAACTTTATCTTTAATATTTCCTTTCCCAAGAATCAAAGCACTCGGACCAGATTTTTCAGACACAATTAATTCCCCGATACCCTCAGTAAAAATCTTCTTAGAAGATTTTTCGGGGTACGCACGAAGTGTGCCAATCCTTTCTATTACTTTATTCTCTTTTTCATTCCTACCTAAAACAATCCAACTTCCATCAATCATAAAATGCCTTCCAATTCCAACTAAACCAATCTCATCTTCACTAATCCCGCGTTCTAATAATTTCTGAAACCTGTTCTTTAAATCTTTCTCGCAAAGCATACACCCTCCAGCAGGATGCGGATAATTAATCTTAAATTTCTCAGCAAGTTTCATTTGCTCTACTCTCCTTCTTCCTTGAATATCATACAACTTTTCCCTATTAACCAAACCCTTTTTCTCGGCATCAGTCTCAGGCAAATGTTTAGCAGAAAGCACACGCAACAATCTCCCTTTCAAACCAGACTTTTCTTCAACTAAATTCATAGACTTCATCATCTGCGACATTGGACGCTCACCTAAAACCTCTCCACTAACAATTAAATCAATTCCCTCACTATCTGCAAACTCTCGCGCCTTACTAAATATAAAAATCCTACAATCAACACACGGATTAACCCCTGCACCTCTCCCATATTTAGGACTTTTAATACAATCTAAATACTCTTGTAATAATTCTCCACGAGTACAATCAAAAACTTTCAGCTTAACACCCTGCATTTGTGCAAAATTAAACGAACACCCTTCATCACAACATCCTGTCCCAAAAGGCAATTTAAAAAATAAAGCAACAACTTCAAAACCCTGCTCTTGCATAATCTTTATAGCAAGCCGACTATCAAGTCCACCAGATAACATAACTATACATTTCTTATTCATGTAAAATTAGAAAGATAACAATATAAAAATCATTCCCCTTCAACAACAATTTCACCCTTTTTACTTTTCTTCAAACTCTTCAATTTATTTCCTTTTTCTTTGCCCTCAGTAAAAATCTTTTTTAAAGATTTTTCAGGATACACTTTTGAGTGCTTCCTCTCCTTCATCTTCTTCTTCACCCAACCAACAAATGCGTTTATTCTAAAACCAATCAAGAAAAGTTTCAAAATTATTCCAACAGTTAAAATTCCAATACCAATTGACATCAATCTCACAAAAACACTATATGTTTTTGTTAAAAACACAGAAACAAAACCAACAATCAATTTATCATCAATAAAAGAAAGTGCAGAATCTAATTTCATAAAAGGTAAAGAAGCAACTACTAACAAACTCCCTACAACAAAAGGCAAATTACTTCTTTTTTCAATCAATAAAAACATCAAACTAATTAAAATCAAACTAACAAAAATTAAAAAATAAAGTTTATTCACAGCATAATTTCTTGTCTTATCAGAAACCAAAAAACTCGGATTCTTTGTCTCTTCCCAACACTCAAACAGAGAACAATCATAATCATTATAATATCCTCCCATGACAAATTCCTCTAAAGAATAATAATAAGCCTCGTCTATCCCCAAATCTATAACTTCACAAGAAATTTCAAAAACTCCATACTCCATATTAAAAGTATAAGTAGATAATTCTAAACATCCTTCTTGCATCAAAGGAAAACTAATTACAAACTCATCATAAACCCCTATCTCGCGAACAGCCCTATCAGCAGAACTAACAAGCTCTTCTTTAACAACATCATAATCAAGAGACAAAGACACCATATAAAAAAATCCAGTAGAAAACAAAGACAAAAGTAATAAAACACTCACAATAATAAATAAACTGCCTCTTATAAATCCCATTAATTAACTAAAGAAATAGATTTTATAAAAGTTCGGGAAGCATTAAATAAGTTTTATGTTTTTTACCAAATCAAACATTTTCAACTTAAAATAAATTGAAGAAATATTTTCTGGAGTAATTTCATTCAAACTAAACCCAAATGGAAATTTTTTACTTGGTTTATGATTTTTCTTATAATAAATTTCTTGTGGAGTTATTAAAAATCCTTCATTGGAACTAATTCCTCCAACGTGTTTAACAGACGTTTTTTCGGAGTCAAAATCAATCCTAGAACGCCTTTCACTATTAATATAATCTCTAATTTCACAATTATTTAATTTACCTTCATCATTCATTAAATCATTAAGTTCTACTTCTCCTTTTTTAGAAAACAATTCTTCTCCACAAGGCAATTTTACTTTAAAACCATCAGCAGATTTTATCTGATTTTTAAAATAAGGCAGTTCCATCATTTTTTGTTCAACTCTTTTATAATTAAACTTTGTTAAACTAATTGCCCAAATAAAATTTTTCTCATTAATTTTATTATCTCCAAAAATATAAGAAAAAATTAATTCCTCCTTACCTTTGGGAATTGAAGTTATTACACAAGGATTTTCTCCAGTATTTTCTTGAAAAGAAGAATGAACATCAACATAATTTTTCCCATTAAAATCATAGTCAAAAGGTTCTGAAGCAAAATATAAAAGAAGATTCCCACCTTTTAATTGAGTCCCATACTGAGAAGAAATATCTGAAAGAACACCATAAGGAATATAGTCCCTAACGTTTCTCAATGCATTAACGCCACAATCAGTACAACCAGTGCTACACCCTTCAGTTAATTGGATGGCAAGAATTTTACTAAAAATTTTTTTTCTCTGCTTCTCATTAAATAAATCTAGTTTTCTCTCTAATCTTCCTGATGAAACTATTTTTTTCATAGAATCAAAGAAAATTAACAGTTTAAAAATATTTACATCCTTTTCAAAACTTCAATTCTCTTTTCCAAAGGAGGATGAGTTGAACTCAATCCTTTAAATGGATTTGCAAAAAACAAAGGAGCAACAGCTTTACTAATTCCCTTTTCTGGTTGCACAACATCTTTTTTAATTTTCTCAAGTGCTTTAATTAATCCATCAGGATATCTTGTAAATTTTACAGCAGTAGCATCTGCACTAAACTCTCTCTTACGAGAAATAGCCATTTGAACCAAATGAACAACAATCGGTGCTAAAATTGCCATCACAATTCCAATAACTAAAAAAATACTATTCTTGTTATCTCCATCTCCACTTCTAAACCACAAACTTCTCAGAAACATTTGTGACACAATCGCAATCATCCCAACCATAACAGTAACTAAAGTCATATAACGAATATCATAATTTGCAACATGTCCAAGTTCGTGCGCCAAGACACCTTCAAGCTCACGATGTTCTAATTTTTCTAAAGCACCTTTTGTGACACAAACAACTGCATTTTGAGGGTCACGTCCTGAAGCAAATGCATTAATCTGATTAGAATTCATAATATACAACTCAGGCATTGGAAGTCCAGACGCCAAAGTCAAACCCTCAACCAAACTATAATAATCCTTAAATATCTCACGAGAAGCTTTCTTTGCTCCAACAGATTTCACAGCAATCTTTCCAGAATTATAAAAACTAATCCAAATATAACTTAAAGAAAAAATAATTGAAAAAATCATAATAATAAAAAAGAAACCTGGTTCAAAAGCAAAAGAAATTACATAACCAAATAAAACTAAAACAGTAAAAACCATAAACATCAAAAAAACAGATTTCCATTTATTTCTAGAAATCTGATCATTAAAATCAATACGATTATATTTCATAAAAAAATATACAAAAAAGAGTTTAAATTAATTTCTAATTAATTTTTCCAATTTCTTTCTAAGAACATCATAAGAAAAATATTTTTTTCCAAT
>JBDLJZ010000030.1:0-8938 GCA_039714095.1 Nanobdellota archaeon
TACATTTTCATTCAAAAATCCAATTGAAATCAAATTATCATATTCAAAACCTTTAATCATTCCCAAATCTCCAAGCCCATCTCCTAAAAGTAAAACATTTTTTCTATTCTCTAATTCTTTATAAATTGATAAATTTTCAACTGTGGACTCATCTTTATTCATAGAATGAATTATAGGTTGATTAATCTTAATTGCCTTTCCATCAGAATTCCATTCAAATAAATTAGAAACTATATGAACATTGTCATACAATCTTTTTTCTTTTTCTAAATATAATTTAATAGCATCTCCCAAACCTGCAGACATAATAATTAAAGGAATTTTCTTGTTGTATAAAAAATCAATAAATTCCAAAACCCCTTTTCTTAATTTAATCTCATCTTCTTCAATTAAGTTTTTTAAATCATTTTTATTCAAGCCAGATTTAATCAGCAAATCAAAATGACTCATCCACCATTCATTCATTTTTTCTTTTTTCTCTTTAATAGAAATGTCTGGATTAGTTTCATAAGGATGATAATTATCAAAAAGTGTGTGGGCTTTTCCAGAATAATCTTCTGTTAAATAATTTTTATTTCTCAAAACTGCAATAATAGATAAAACTTTATTTCCTTCTGTAAATGCCTGAGTTAAAGTTTTATCAAAATCAGCAATAACATGAAAATTATTAACTCCTCCTTTAAAAATTTTTTTCTTTTTCTCAAATTTTTCAGAATTTGAAATAATAACATTTTCCATACCAAACACACAATAAAGAATTATAAAAATTTAACCATAAGTTCTTTTTTAAACTTTTTTCAAAAAGAGCCCCGAAGGGCGAGTGTTTCAATACAGAACGAGTGTAAAAAATCGCACATTCAAAACTTTAGCGATTTTGTAACATAACTCCCATCCAATTCATAACCTAATTTCCCATAATACTCCCGAACGCCAATTCCAGAAATAACTTTTAATTTTTTTATTTTATTTTTCCTAACAATCTTCTCAGCCTCACTCATTAACCATTTTCCCAAACCTAAATGCTGAGATATTTTTCCTCTCTCCCCTAATTTCAAACTTTTTCCATAAACATGAACTTCTCTAATAATTGCTTTCCCATCATAAATTCTTAATCTCAAAAGCCCAAATAAAATATCACTTGTGCCCTTTAGGGTATCTTTATTTATAATCTCTAAAAAATATTCATCTCCCTCAGACGCTTTATACTTTGTAATCTTTGCCTTTAGTAAAGATTTTTTTCTAAAATCTTTCGGGGCCTCATGAGAGGTACTCGCAACCCCTGTGGTTGTACGCCCGTGGTGCAATTTCAAATCCAAATTAATTTCTCTTCCATCCCTCATAGCAAAACCAATCTCACGATAACGAATTTCTTTCAACTTACTTTTTTTCTTACGTAAAATCTCCTCAACATCTTTTCGTAAATCAATTCGCAAAGTTCCAGCAACCAAATATTCTGGAGGAATCTCACGCATCACACGCATCACACGACAATAACGAGGAACAACTTTCAACATTTTAATTAACAATTTCTGAATAACTTCTTTAGAATACGGTTTATATTCTCTACCCCAATATAATTTTTCTAAACCAGAACCCGGCATAACTTGACACGGGTAAATTTTCAACTGGTCAGGTCTAAAATTAGAATCAGAAAAAAGTTTCTTAAACAATCTCAAATCTTTTTTAGGATTACTTCCCGGAAGCCCAGGCATAATATGATAACCAATTTTAAACCCTGCATTCTTCAATTCTCTCGTAGCATCAATAACATCTTTAACTTTATGTTCTCGTTTAACTTTTTCATAAATTTCATCATCAATAATTTGAACACCAAGTTCTACTCGTGTAACCCCAAATTCTCTCATTATATCAATATGGTTTATACAAACATCAGGCCGAGTCTCAACACAAAGTGCAACACACCGATGCTTTGATTTTTCATTTAATTTTTGCGCAAGTTTCAAACTCCCTGATTTAGGCTCACCAGAAGGTTCACCAGAATCATCCTTTGAGGAGTCATCCCTTGGGGACCGAGAATTCAAAGCATCATAAATTCCCTTGATAAAATCATACTGAAAATTCTTTGGATACTCTAAAAAAGTCCCCCCCATAATAATAATTTCAATTTTTTCTGTCGGATGATTCATTACTTCAAATGCTTTCAAACGTGCCTTAACCTGTTTATAAGAATCATAATCTAATTCTTTCGCCCTCAAAACAACAGGACTCTTTGGAGTATAACTTTGCGGAACATCTAAACTCGGACAATACAAACACTCGCCATGCTCACACTTTCTCGGAGGGAGCATCACTGCAACAGGAGTAATTCCTGAAATCGTCTTTGTCGGCTTTCTAATTTCGCCTTTTTGAGGTTTTATCATATAAATAGAACATCTAAAATCTTTTAAAGAATTTTCCTATCATACAATTAGTTCTAAATTCTAATATCTATTTTAAGGTTCAATTTAAATTGAAGTCTTCAACATCTTTATAAATTATAAAATATATTCTTTATAATGAAACAAAAATATTATTGGATTCTTGGATTTGTTTTTTTAATAGGACTAATTTTAATTTTTAATTATTCAATAAAAGATAACACACCAAACCCCCCATTAGAAACAGATAAAAAATGTGGTATTGAAAATTGTCATGGCATTGACATAACTTGTGGTTCAGAGATTCCAGAATTTTGCACAGAGATATACATGATTGGAGATTTTTGCAGAGAATTTGCACAATGTGAAATTATTGGAGGCACTTGCCAGCTAACTGAAAATTCTAAATTTAATGAATGCAAATCTTGTGTTGAAAAATGCAACGAGCTTATAGGACCTGAAGCTTTCGCTTGTGAAAATAATTGTAGAGAAAAATAAAATTCAAAAACTAATTCTATAATCTATTACAATAATTATTATAAAACATTTCTCAATCCCAAAGATATGAAAATAGGAATAATTGGGGGTTCGGGTTTAGAAAAATCAGATATTTTACAAAACATTGAAGAATTAGAAATTGAAACTCCCTATGGAAAACCTTCATCAAAAATAAAAAAAACCACAATAAATAACACGGAAATTTTCATTCTCTCTCGTCACGGAGAAAACCACGAAATCACGCCAACAAAAGTAAACAACAAAGCAAATATTTATGCACTTTCAAAATTAGGTTGTGAACAAATTTTAGCAACAACTGCTGTTGGAAGTTTAAGAGAAAATATTGAACCAGGAAATTTTGTCATCCTAAACCAATTCATTGATTTCACAAAACACCGAAACACAACCTTCTTTGATGATTTTAAAAAAGAAATAAATCACACAAGTTTGGCAGAACCCTTCTCACAAAAATTACGTTCATATTTAATTGACTCTTGCGAAGAGCTTGACTTAAAACACCACAAAATCGGAACAGTTCTAACAATTGAAGGTCCAAGATTCTCAACACGAGCAGAAAGTTTTATGTTCAAAAAATTCGCACACGTTGTAAATATGTCAACCTCCTCAGAAGCAATTTTAGCACGAGAAGCAGAAATAGACTACGCAGTTATCGCAATGGCAACAGATTATGATTGTTGGAAAATGTCTAAAGAACCAGTGAGTTGGGGAGAAATAAAAAAAGTAATGGACAAAAATTCACATAATGTGAAAAAATTACTAATTAAAACAATAGAAAAAATCATAAATCAAGAAACAACAAATGAAGATTTAGATTATATAAAAAGTAAAATTAGAACAATTCCAGATTTCCCAAAATCAGGAATAATGTTCAGAGATATTACAACGCTTTTTCAAAATCCAGAAGCTATGAAAAAAACAATTGAAATTTTACATAAAAGATACAAAGACAAAAAAATAGACTATGTTGCTGGAATTGAAGCAAGAGGATTCATCATCGGAGGAAGTTTAGCTGAAAAATTAAATTGTGGATTTATTCCAATAAGAAAAAAAGGTAAACTTCCACATAAAGTAGAACAACAAGAATATGAATTAGAATATGGAACAGACACAATTGAAATCCATAAAGATGCATTAAATCCAGGACAAAGAATTTTAATTGTTGACGATTTAATTGCAACAGGTGGAACAGCAAAAGCATCTTGTCAGCTAATTGAAAAACTTGGAGGAGAAATTGTGGAGTGTTCATTCATAATTGACTTACCAGAACTTGGCGGAAAAGAAAAATTAGCAAATTATCCGGTTTTTACTTTAATTGAATTTGAAGGAGAATAGATTAAAATTAATTAGTCAAAACTTTAACAGCCTGCTTTATCTTATTAACTCATTATCTTCTTCAATAATATTCTAAAAATTTCAAATTTTAATTCTGTTACTTCAAAAAGTTATAGATAATTTTTCCTTCTCTTGGGGAGTGTGGGCGGGAAAGATTGAACAGAATAATTTTTAATTGCCCTTTTTCTTGTTTCTATCATGAACCAAAAACAAGTCTGGGAAAACATTGCAGATGAATGGCATGAATTCAAAAAACTTCCAGCTTTGCACACAACAGAATTTTTAAAAAAACAAACAGGAAAAATTCTTGACTTAGGAAGTGGTTCAGGAAGACACTTAATGAAAATAAAAAAAGGAAAAATGTATCTTTTAGATTTCTCTGAAAAAATGATTAAGCTTGCAGAACAAAAAGCCAAAAAAGAAAAAATCAAAGCAAAATTCTCTGTTTCAGAAATGACAAAAATTCCTTATGAAAATAATTTTTTTGACGCAGCAATTTGCATTTCCTCTCTTCATTGCCTAAAAAAACCCAAACAAAAAAAAGCTGTAGAAGAACTTTACAGAGTTTTAAAACCAAAAGCACAAGCCTTTATTGGAGTATGGAATAGAGAATCAAAAAGATTCAAAAAATCCCAAAAAGAAAAATTAATTGGTTGGCGTGACAAAGGAGCACGTTATTATTATCTTTACACAGAAAAAGAAATCCATAACCAATTCAAAAAAGCAGGATTCAAAATAATAGAAACTGCAAACTCAGAAATGATGATTAGATTTATAGTAGAGAAATAATCAGCATTTCTAAGACTATCTGTCGCCAATCGGATTGCATTCAGACGACTTGCTTCAGTGCAGAAGGAAAGATGGACTGTTTCAAGAAAACGCCGTTTTCTTACCGAATGATGATACGATTTATAGTAGAAAAATTTAATTAATCTAAAAACCTCTAAAAATATGTCCAAAAGTTTATGTGTAAAAATTAAACTCAATAATTATTATAAACTTCAATCTAATTTAGGAATAAGTAAAACTAATTCAATAAATTTAATAAAATCAACACACAGCATTTATGGTTTTTGGAGAGGTTATCCAAGGACTGTAGAAGAATTAATAAACGAATCTAAAATTAGAAATAAAAAAGGAGCTACAGCACTTGATTACATTAAATCAAATTATAGGCAAAGAATATTAGAATCTGAATCTAAAATTATGGGTCCTGAAAATTTAAATTATTAATCTTTCCGCTTAACAACTCTCAACATATCTAAAAAAGACTTTTTCTCAAATTCAGTAATTTTCATCTCGTCTAAATCAATACTAACTTTAATCATCCCAAGTGCAGAAATAAAAACAGTCCCAAGCAAAACATCTTTACCCCTAGTAGAAATCTTGCCATTTGTAGAAAAATCTTTTTTTTCTCGGAGTACACTTTTGAGTGTTGTGGAAGATTTATCGGGATACGCCTGTGGTGTCTCTTTAACATTTTGCAAAGACAATAAAATTTTTTGAATTTTACTCTTAATATTTTCTTTTTCCATTCTCTCTAAAATTAATTTTTCAACCTTATTAAAACTAAAATTATAATTATCAGAAATTTTTGTTAAAACCTTACTTTCAAAATTTTCAACAGGAACTCGTTCACAACCAGATTCAATTTTAAAACTAAACATTTTTTTATCTACAGGTAAAAAATAATCAAAATGTTGTTTATTATCCCCTTTCTCACTATCAATTACAAAAAAACACGAACATAAATACGCATCTTTATTTTCTTCTATAAATTTCTGAAAATCCTCTGACGCATACAACTTTTCTAAATAAAATTGAAAATTCATCTTTTGTAAACCCTCCCTCGTTTATCTAAAACCTGAATAGTTAAAATTTTATTCTGCAAATCAATATCAATTAAAGCTCTATAATCTCCAATTCTAAATTTATAATAATTCTTTCTTTCAAAATGCTCAAGATATCTAAAAGGTTCTTCTTTTAATTCATCAATTTTTTTCAAAATTCTTTCACAAATATTCAAAGGTAATTTTTCAAGAAATTTATATGAGTTTTTATCCCATTCAACCAAATAACTCATCTTCCTAGTAATTTTGCCTTAACTTCCTCATGAGAAATTTTTGACTTTCTTTCTCTAGCATTTTCTAATTCATTTTCAGCCCACCCAGTCAGCTTACCATCATCCATATTATTTTTAATAAAATTAATATCAATTCTAATTTGACTCAATTGATTTAAAATTTCATTGTTTATATTTTTCATAAAATATCAATTTATCAAGAATATTTAAGGATTTCGGAAGGGTCAAAATTGGGAAATTTCTTTAAATAATTTAAAGTTTTACTCATCTTCAACCATTTTAATTCCTCTCCAAAATCTCTTTCCCCAACTTCTCAACAAACTCATCAATATTAAATTGTTCTATTTTTTTATTCCCACGAATTCTAACTGCCAAATTATTTTCTTTCTCTTCCCTATCTCCAACAACAATTACATACGGAACTCTCATTATTTCAGCATCCTTAACTTTTGCTGGAACTCCCTTTTGTGTAAAATCAGAATCAATCCTTAAATTAGGAATTTTTTCTTCTAATTTTTTAATTACCTCTTCTGCATATTTTTGATTTCTATCTGTAAAACTAAGAACCCTAACCTGAATTGGAGCAAGCCAAGTTGACAATCTGCCCTTAGTGCTTTCAATTAAAATTCCTAAAAATCTTTCAACACTTCCATAAATTGTTCTATGAATCATAACAGGCCTTTTTCTTTTATTATTTTTGTCTGTATATTCTAACTCAAATCTTTCTGGCATTGCAAAATCTAATTGAAATGTTCCACATTGCCAAGTCCTATTAAGAGAATCCTTAACATGAAAATCAATCTTTGGTCCATAAAACGCCCCATCGCCTTTATTTATAGTAAATTTCATTTTTTTATATTTCAAAACTTTCTCTAAAACTTCTTCTGCTTTATCCCATTGCTTTTCATTTCCAATTCTTTTTTCAGGGCGGGTAGAAAGTTCAACATGGTCAACCTCAAAATTGAATTTACTATAAATAGAATTCAATAAATCCAATGCCTTACCAACTTCCTCTTCCATTTGTTTCTCATTACAAAATATATGTGCATCATCTTGCGTAAATTGAATAACTCTAAACAACCCTCCTAAAGTCCCAGACAATTCAATTCTATGAACTTCTCCCATCTCTCCAACTTTCAACGGTAAATCACGATAACTTTTAGGTCTTGATTTAAATACAATCATTCCTCCAGGACAATTCATTGGCTTCACTGCAAGATTCCTTTTTTCATATTCAGTCAAAAACATATTCTCTTTAAACTTCTCCCAATGTCCAGAAATCTGCCATAATTTTTTATCTAAAATCTGTGGGGTCTTAATCTCTTGATAACCCACTTTTCTATGAATTTCTCTCCAAAAATTAATTAATTCATTCCGAATAATCAAACCATTATTATGCCAAAAAACCATTCCCGGCGCACTCTCATTAAAACTATACAAATCCATTTGCTGTCCAATAATTCTATGGTCATTTGGTTTTAACTTTGAAGTATCTAATTTAGATTTAGAAATTTCCCTCAATAATTTCTTTTCATCATAACTCTCTTTACTTTCATCGCCCTCAGCAGCAATCTCTCTTGATAATTCACTCAGCGGATGTCCCTTAACTTTCAGCTCAAATGACTTATAATAACCAAATGGCGCACGATTAACATTAAAATCTTTTTTCAATTTCTTCTCAGCCCCTTCCAAAACTTTCACAGCAACTTCAGGACTTCCCAAATTTTTAGACAAATGAGCATAAGGATACAAAACAACATTCTTTGCATTCACTTGTTTTGCAACATCTTTAATTTCCTTCACCAATTTTTCAGTGGATTTTTCAGAATCACCTTTCTCAACAGCAACCAAAACTCCCAAAGCATCTTCAATTCTTTTTTTCTCCAACTCTTTAGGACTCAAATCCTTCATACTTCGCAATGCTTTTTTCAAACCCTGCCATTCAATATAATCAACATGTAAAAATAAAAGTTTCATGTAAAGTTATAAGATAAAAGGTTTTATAAAATTAGTTATGAAAAAATATATTCTCTAACCCTTAAACAAAAACTTATCCATCTACAAGAAATTCTGTATGATACATTTTTATATAAAAACGACTTATATAGTATATGAATTACAGATTAACCCCATAGTTAAAAAAATTATGGTGATTTTAAAAAAACACAGCTTTGAAATTATAAGAATGCGAGGAGACCACATTATCATAAATAAAAATCCCAAATTAAAAAGACCAATAATTCTTGTAAACGAAAAAAGATTAAGTAATGCAGTTAGATTAAATCTATTAAAAGAATGTGAAATTAATGAAGAGGAATTTGAAGGAATTTTCTAATTATAAAAACATTCTAGAAATCATTGGAATTCGTGTTTCTTCTTTTCCAAGTTGAATAATTTTCTCTCGCTCCTTAGGCATTTCCTCAAAATATAATCCCAATGCCTCTTTCAATCTATGTTTTGCCTCTTCAATACTCTTTCCTTGAGTAATAACATTAGGAACCTGCACAGAACTAATACTAAAAACTTCAGAACTTTCAGGTACAATCACTATATCCAATTTAATTTCACAATTCATAATAGAACCACACTATTTTAATTTAAATATTTAACCCTTAAACAAAAATTC
>JBDLJZ010000031.1:0-7798 GCA_039714095.1 Nanobdellota archaeon
GATATTGATGACACAGTTATTAATACATTTAAGATATTTGTAGATTATTGCAATAAAAAATTTAGTAAAGAATATATTGGAGATTGTTGTGAAGGATATGAAATTTACAAATTTTTTGATATTTCTGAGAGCGAGTTTTATGAATTATTTTATGAATTTGAAAAATCTTCTTTTTCTTTTGATAATATTGAATTTTTTAAAGATGTCAAAAAAATTTTAAATGAATTGAAAAATAATCACGAAATCTTTTTTATAACTGCAAGACATGAGAAAATTAAAAATTTTACTAAAATGAAAATGTCTTTACTTTTTCCTGAAAATGATGTTGAGATATATCATATGGATTATGAGAATTCTATTGAAAATCCCAGAAAGATTGAAATATGTAATAAACTTGGGGTTGAGATTTTAATTGAAGACAATAAGAAAACTTCTTTGAATTGTGCTAAAGAAGGAATTAAATGTTTTTTGTTAGACAAGCCCTGGAATCAAAATTGTGAGCATGAAAATATAATTCGTGTAAATGATTGGAAAGAGATTAGAGAAAAAATTAGGGAATTGGATTTTAAAGAAAATATAGTGGAAGAAATAAGAAAATTTGTAGAAGAAGAATGCAGGAAACCAAATGCTAATTATGCAGAGGCTTATGAAAATCATTTTGTTACTATGCATTCTACTGCAAAAAAATTAGCAGAAAATCTTGAGGCAGATATTGAACTTGTTGAGATAGCAGCATGGCTTCACGATATTGGTTCAATTATTTATGGAAGAAAAAATCATCATATTACAGGGGCCAAGATTGCTGAAGATAAATTAAGAGAATTAAATTATCCTGAAGAGAAAATTGAAAAAGTTAAAAGTTGCATACTTAATCATCGAGGTTCACAGGAGAAAAATAATGAAAGAAATTTTATTGAATCTAGAATAATTGCAGAAGCAGATGTTCTTGATGCTTTTAATAATATTTCAAAGCAATTTCTTATTACACTTGTTTATGAGAAAAAATCTTTGATTGAAGCAAAAAATTCTGTTAAACAAAAGTTAATCAATAAATGGAATCAGCTTTCTCCTGAGGGAAAAGAATTAATTAAATCCAAATATGAAGCTGCGATGCTTTTGTTAGGATAATGGTATACACAGAAAAAACTGAAAAATATTTTAAGAATTTAGAAAAAGAAGTTCGTGAAGTTTATGAGATTGCAGAAAGTGCAAGGGCAAAAGGGCTTGACCCTACTGATAAAGTTGAAGTTCCTTTAGCAATGACAATGGCTGCAAAATGTGTTGGTTTGGTTTCTGTTATTTATCCTCAACTTGTTGAATGTGGAATTGATAATAGAATTTTAGAATTAGAAGAACAATATGGTAAATTAAATCCAACTGTTATTTTTAAAATTGGTGAAGAAGTTGCAAGGCAGAAATTTTGCAAGTTTGAAAGTCAACTTCAGGCAATTGATGCAGGTATTCGTGTTGGTTTTGCTTATGCTACAATTGGAGTTGTTAGTCCTCCTATTGAAGGTTTTACTGAATTAAAATTAGGAAAGACAAGAGATGGAAAAGAATATTTTATTGCTTATTTTTCTGGTCCAATCAGGGCTGCTGGAACAACTGCTTCTTGTATGGTTTTATTTTTAATTGATTTTTTACGAGAGACTTTTGGCTATGCTAAATATGACCCTAATGAAGAGGAAATTAGAAGATATGTTACTGAGAATAATGATTATAATGAGAGAGTTACGAATTTACAGTATTTTCCTTTGGAAGAAGAGATGGTTTTTTTAGCAGGACATTTGCCGATTCAGATTGCAGGGGAGCAGACAGAAAAATTGGAAGTTTCTAATTATAAAAATTTAGAAAGAGTTGATACAAATAATATTCGTGGAGGGATGTGTTTGATTTTTTCAGAGGGTTTGGCGCAAAAAGCAAAAAAAGGTTTTAGGTTGCTTGGAATGGCTAAGAAAAATGGAATTAATTGCACAGGTTTTGATTGGGTTCCAGAATATTTAGATTTACATGATAAATTGGTTTCTGGAAAAGGTAATATCAAGAAAGATAGTGTTCCAGTTTATATTAAAGACCTTGTTGCTGGACGTCCTGTGTTTGGACATCCTTCACGTTCAGGAAGTTTTAGATTTAGATATGGGAGAAGTCGTGTTGATGGTTTTTCTGCAGTTTCTCTTCATCCTGCAACAATGGCTATTACAGATGATTTTATTGCAGTCGGAACTCAACTTAAAATTGAGAAGCCAACAAAAGGTTGTGCTGTTGCAAGTTGTGATACAATTGAAGGTCCGATTGTTAAGTTAGTTAATGGAAATGTTGTGCAAGTTAAAACAAAAGAAGAAGCAAAAAAATTGTATAAAGATATAGAAGAGATAATTTATCTTGGAGACATTTTATTTCCTTTTGGAGATGTTCTTAATCGTGGAGCGAGTTTAGTAAAACCAGGTTATGTTGAAGAGTGGTGGAAACATGACTTAGCACTCAAGAGTGTACCCCGAAACTTTTCTAAAGAAAAGTTTACTGAGGGCAAAAAAAATGGCGAAATAATTGATAACTGTTTTAATGTTAATTTAGATGAAGCAATTGAGTTGAGTAAAAAATATGGAATTCCTCTTTACCCAAAATACATTTTTTATTGGTCTGAAATTAATAGGGAACTTTTTTTAGGGTTGATTAATTGGATGAAATATTCAAGAGTTGATGGAAAATTGATTTTACCATATAATAGTGAGGAGCAAGAAAAATTTGAATTAGGTAAACGTGCTTTGGAATTATTAGGTGTTTTTCATGAAGTTACAATTGAAAATGTTGTTTTAACTGAAGAAAATAGCAAGGCATTGTTTCTTAATTTAGGAATTGATTTGGATTGTTTTGAAAAAAATAATTTTTTGATTAAAGAATTTGTTGACTGGAAGAGATATGATTTAGAAAAAAATATTTTAGAAATTATTAATTCTTTTTCTGAATTTAAAATAAAAGATAAATCAGGAGAATTTATTGGGGCAAGAATGGGACGTCCTGAAAAAGCAAAGTTGAGAAAATTACAAGGAAGTCCTAATATTTTATTCCCTGTTGGACGTGAAGGTGGGAGATTGAGAAGTGTGCAGGCAGCGTGTGAAGTTGGAAAAGTCAAGAGTAGTTTTCCTATTTATTTTTGTGAAGATTGTAATCACGAAACAATTTATCTTGTGTGTGAAAAATGTGGGAAAAAAAATAAACAAATGTATTATTTTCATGATTTGAAAGAAAAAGATTTTAACAATAAAATTGAAGGAAGTGATAAAGAAGGAGTTCCGCATTCTATAAAATCGGTAGATATTAAATATTATTTTGATTCAGCAGTGGATAAACTTGGGATGAAAAGAGAAGAGTTGCCTTTGCTTGTTAAAGGAATTAGGGGGATGTCTTCGGATAGTAAAAATGTTGAGCATTTGGCTAAAGGAATTTTAAGAGCTAAAAATAATTTGCAAGTCAATAAAGATGGGACTATTAGATTTGATGTTACTGAACTTCCGATTGTGTCTTTTAAGCCAAAGGAGATTGAAGTTAGTATTGAGAAATTAAAAGAGTTAGGATATACTGAAGATTTTGAAGGGAATGAATTGGTTAATGAAGAGCAGATTGTGGAGTTAATGCCTCACGATGTTTTATTGCCTTGCGCACCCCATTCTCCTGACGAAATGGCTGATGATGTTTTTATTAGAATTTGTAATTTTATTGATGAACTTTTAGTTAGATTTTATGGGCTTGAACCTTTTTATAATGTGAAGACAAGAGATGATTTGATTGGGAAGATTGGTGTTTTTATGGCACCTCATAATTGTGCAGGTGTGGTTTGCCGTTTTATTGGTTTTTCAAAAGTTCAGGCTGCTTTGGCTTCACCTTATATGCATGCTGCTGTGCGTCGTGATTGTGATGGTGATGAAGCTGCGTTTATGCTTTTAACAGATGTATTAATTAATTTTTCAAAAAAGTTTTTACCAAGTCATAGGGGAGGAACTCAAGATGCTCCTTTAGTTTTAAATGCAAAAATAAATGCAGGAGAGGTTGATGACCAGATACTTGATTTTGAATGTGTTAGAGAATACCCTCTTGAGCTTTATGAATTAGCTGAGAAAAAAGAGCATTCTTCAAAAGTGAATGTTAGAACTGTTAAAGATATTTTAAAAGAAGGTGGAGACCCTTTTACAAAAATAGGTTTTACTCATGATACTTATAATTTTAATTGCGGGGTTGATTGTTCTGCTTACAAACTTCTGGCTACGATGCAGGAAAAAGTTGACCATCAAATGGCACTTGTTGAAAGAATAAGGGCTGCAGATACTGTTGATACAGCTCGTTTAATTATTGATAGGCATTTTATTAGAGATATGCGTGGTAATTTGAGAAAATTTTCTATGCAAGGGTTTAGATGTGTTGCTTGTAATGAGATTATGAGACGTCCTCCACTAAGTGGGGTGTGTGTTAACTGTGGGGGAAAAATAATTTTTACAATTCATGAAGGAGGAATTAAAAAATATTTAGAACCTGCTCTTAATTTGGCAAAAAAATATAATTTGTCTCCTTATATGAAACAGAATTTGGAATTAATTAAGAGATATATTGATTCAATTTTTGGGAAGGAACTTGAGAGACAGAGTGGGTTGGGAGATTTTGTTTAGAATCAAAATTCTTAAAAACCATAATTTTATTTGTTTTGTATGAAACAATTAGATTTTGTGATTAAAGGAAGGGTTCAAGGAATTCGTTTTAGAAAATTAGTAGAGAATTTTGTGAAGTACAATAATCTTAAAGGTTTTGTTGAGAACTTTGAAGATGGAAGTGTTAGAGGAATTTTGCAAGGAGAAAAAGAGAATGTTGATGATTTTATTTCTTGGGTTGAGAGTAATCCTGGATTTTCTAAAATAACAAATTTTGTAAAAAAAATATCTGATGTTAAAAATGATAAAGAAGAAATAAAAGATTTTGAAATTCGGAAGAATAATAATTTTTTTGTAGATAAATTTAAGGCAGTTTCTAATTTATTTAAATCATTTGGTGAAGAAGAGGAATTAAATGTTCCAAACCATATTGCAATTATTCCTGATGGAAATAGGAGATGGGCGAAAGAGAGAGGGATGGAAGGATTTAGAGGACACGAAAAAGCTGGAGAAGTTGATAGTTTAATTTCTCTCTTTGAAGAAACAAGAAATCTTGGTGTTAGATATATTTCGTTTTGGGGATTTTCAACAGAAAATTGGAAGAGAGATAAAGAAGAGAACGATAAATTATTTAATGTTTTATTAAAAGGTGTTGAAGAATTTTTAAAATATGCTCATGAGAATAAAGTTAGATTTAGACATTTAGGAAGAAAAGATAGATTTTCTAAAGAGTTAGTTGATGCGTTGGAAAAATTAGAAAGTGAAACAGAAAAATATTCTGATTATAATGTTAATTTATGTTTAGATTATGGTGGTCGGGACGAGATTCTTCGTGCTGTGAATAAATTACTTAATGCAAAAGCAAAAAATATTAATGAAGAACAATTTACAAAGGTTTTGGATACTAATGGTGTGCCTGAGCCAGATTTAATTTTACGAACTTCTGGAGAGAAAAGACTTTCTGGGTTTATGCCTTGGCAGGGAGTTTATGCAGAACTTCTTTTTGTGGAAAAACATTTTCCTGATTTTAAACCACAAGATGTTCGGGAAGCTGTTGAGGAGTTTTCAAGAAGGAAGAGAAGATTTGGTGGTAATTAATTTTGTTTCTTTTTCATAATCTCTTTGTTAAATATGTCCTTATGTACGTGAGTACACGACGGACGAATTTGCTTCAATATCATAAAAAATAATTCAAAATTTGGGAAGGGAAGAAAGAGAGGATTACTTAAAAAGAAAAAGGAATTGAAATTACTTGAGAAAAAGAAGAAGAAAATTGATAAAGCCAATACTCTTAAAAAAAAGGAAGAAGAAAATAAACTAAATGTTTATATATTAATTATATATTAATTATATATGAATACTACAATACAACTTGATAAAATAATTTTAGAATCTTTAAAAAATTCTAAAGAATATCCGAGGCAAACTTATAATGAATTAATTAGAAAAATGGTTCAGGTTTTTTTGAGTGTAAAAAAGAAAAATCAGTATGATGAGTTTTTACATAAGATTCAACAGAGTTCTATGAGGGACTTATGGGATAATAAAGAAGATGAGGTTTGGGATAGTGTTTAATTCTGGAGATGTGGTTTTAACACAAATACAATATACAGACACCGGAGAGGTTAAAATCCGTCCTGCTTTGGTTTTATTTGAAGAATTAGGAAATGTTATTGTTGCAGGAATAACAAGTAATGTAAATATGCAAGGCATTTCTTTGACAAAAAAAGAAGGAATGATAAAAGATAGTGTAATTAAACTTAATTATATTTTTACAGTTTCTAATCAATTTATTTCTAAAAAATTATTTAGTTTAAATTCTAAAAAGAAAAAAGAAGTTTTTGAGGAGTTGATTAATAAATTAAAATAAATAAAGTATTATAGTCGGAATAATTAAACAACCCATCATATTTGTTCTCCGAACTTTTGAACTTATACAATAGATTCCTGTTAGTGTTGATATTATTAAAACAAATAAACCAGAAATTCCTGAAATTAAAATTGTAATTATTGTTAAAATTATTAGTGTCGCAATTGAAATTTTTGCGTAATTTACTTTGTGAATCTTTGTGGAAATTATTTTTGCTAATTGTTTTGTTGTGAAGAATGAGATAATGCCTGAGATTATTATTGTTATTAAAATTAAGATTAATATTTGTGGAGAAAGATTATTTGCTATTTGTGATATTGCAAATGCTGAGCCGGTTCGTGTTTTGGAAATTGTGTAGAGTGTAAGAAATGAGAATCCCATAACTAAAGTATTTGTTGCTCCGAGAAGTATTAAGAAATCTTTATGATCGCCATTGCGTATAGGCCTCGCGAAGCACGGCAAATGAATTTTTGTAAAAATGTTTCCGATTATTGCTGCTTGTCCTGAGCCAAGTCCTGGAAGAAAACTGCATAATGGTGAAGCTATTAATGCTCCAATTAAAGGTTTTATTTTTTTCTTGTAAATTTTTGTAATTTTTTGTTCTGGAATTTTAGTTTTGTTTTTTATACTAATTAATAAATTGGACACTCCAAATAAACCTGTAAGTAATGGAAGAAGTGGTTGATTAATTTCTAAATTTAAGATACAAAGTCCTAAAAGTCCTGTTAAAATAAAAATAAATAATGCTTTGATTTTTCTTTTTTCTATTGATAATAAAATTATTGAAGTTATAATTAAAATATATGGAATCAGATTTTGAATTAGGTTTTGAATTTTTGAAATAAAAATTAGTGAAGGAATTAAAACTAAAACTAAAATAAAAATTGCTACTAAACTTCCGTAATTTGTTAAAAGAATTGCTTCATATCCTTTTCCTTTTTTCAAAAGTTTGTGCCCTGGTAAAATTGAAAGTTCTGTATCTGTATCTGGACATCCTAAAAATACTGAAGGAATAAAATCTACAAATGTGTGGGTTATGCTCATTGAAGTAATTAATACAATAAAATAAATTGCGTCTATATTTATTATAGAATAAATTGAAATTAATAAAATTCCAATTAAATTAACATGTATTCCCGGAATTAATCCAGTGATTATTCCGAAAAAAATTCCAATGAAAATTATGAAAACAATTTCTAATAACATTTTTAATTTGATATTTTAGAAGTTTATTATAATTTGGATAATTTTATAATATGATTTGAATTATAATTATAATGAATATTAA
>JBDLJZ010000032.1:0-7779 GCA_039714095.1 Nanobdellota archaeon
GCTAGATCATTACTTATATTTGCAATTTCCTCTTCTACTTCTTCTACCAAGTTTTTATTTATCTTTAATTCTTCTTCATAAAAATTAAATTTATTAATTTCTTGTTCAGCATCTTCAACTTGACCTTCTTTTATTTCTATAGCACCTTTTAATTTATCATAATCTTCTACTTTTGTAGTTACTTTCTTTTGCAAATCTGATAATTCTGTCTCTTTTTTAGAAATTTTATCATCCATTTCATATTTAGTTTTAATGAGAGTATCATTTAAACCTAAAAGTTTAGCTAGGTAAGGTTTCCATTCTATATGTTTCCCATGGATAAACTTCTCAATTTGAAAAACATCTTGGTAATCATTTTGTCCTCGTAGAAAATAAGAAATTCCTTTTCTATAACTCCAATCATTAAGCTCAATAAATCCTAAATAAGCATCAAGAATTTGTTTTGCTTTTCCCAAACCTATTTCAAAATGATCCCACTCCGAATTTTCAACCTTTCTAAAATCTTGGAATTTTTCATTATGTTTTTTAAAAGAAATTTTAGTATTGTTTTCGACACTTCTTTTAATTGTTAAAAATTCTCCAGAATTCAATTTAATTTCGATAAAAAATTCAATATTCTTAAATCTGTCAAAATGTTTAACTAAAAAATGAGATGGAGAAAGTCCTTTTAGCATCAAGAACTCAATTATGCTAATAAGTAATGTTTTTCCAAGATTATGTGAGTCTTTCTTATAATCTTCGGGGTTTTTTACTTCACCAAATATTACATTAAATTTCTCATTAAATTCCACGTCATTAAATACTTCTTTTTTATTTGCATAAATTTTACTAATTATCATCTTGTATCTCCAAAGAATCTGTTTTAATATGATAAATGACTTTGCCTAGAGCATATAAAAAAATAAGAGAATTTAAAAAAACAAATCTTACATTTTCTCCTTCTTTTTTAATGAGAAAATTTAGAATATCGGGATATCCTATCATTCTTTCTCTTTTCAATTTCTTTAAAATTATTGAAGATATTCTTAATATTGAAATATCTATATCCATTAATTCATCAGGTTTAATCATTCTGTTCTCCCTAACTTACAATTCCAATACATGTGGTGCAAGAATACATTTACTAATCTTCCGTTATCTTGTAGCTCAGAACATCGTGCTAATAAAATATCATAAATCTCTTCAAAAACTTCTTCAAATTTATCAAATTCTTCACGCCTTATAGTAATTTTAGATTGCAATTCATCTGCACTATTCAAATAAGATTCTTTAAATTTATTATTTTTTGGATCTGCAAGAAATTTATCTATCTTTTTAAAAGAAACTAATGAACTTCTTTTAATATAATCAAAGTATTCCTCACTAAGATTATTTAACTTATTCTTTTTATCTTTTTTAATATACTCTTTTTTAGAAACATTATTTACTCCTTCAGATATTTCTTCTTTACAAATTCCAAATTTCTCAATAACTTTCTTTATTTCTTGTGGATGAATAATTAGGGGAGAGAGATATTTTGGAAGATTACATATCCTTACTATTTCAGGGTATTTAGCAATATGTTCTGTAATAAATTCTCTTCCACCAATCCACACATTTTCTATCCCTGTTTCGTCTTTTATTTTTTGGACAATTAAACTTTCTGTATTGCCTCCAAGTTTTCTAGAAGTAAATATCAAATAATTCTTTATGTTTTCAGTCTCGCACAATTTTTTAATTCTTTCAATCTCTTTTTCGATTACCTTACCAAATTGGGATGAACTGCACAAACTTCCAGCATTTCCCCCACCTTTTGCTTGTATAATAAATAAATCATCCCAACTAGAATTTTCTCCTGGAAATTTATTTGCTTCTCCCTCAAATTTGGCGTCTCTTCCTCCGTCAGGTCCTTCTGCAAAATTTACAACCCCTTCTCCCAGTAATTCTTTGCATACGTGGTAGATAAGATTTTCAAATCCTTCCTTACTTAAAGAATAAATTTGGTAATCTCTCATTTAATTAAATTACAAGTAACCTTATTAAAGTTAATCATAATACCTCCTTCTTTTTACATCCAATCTTGCTTTATAATTAGGATCAATTATTACATAGCTTCTTCTTGTGCTCCTTTTCACTATCACAACTCCCCTATCTTCAAGTACCTTTACATTATTTTTTATTGTATTCCAAGCATATCCTGTCCTAGAAACTAATTGAGACATTGATACAGGTCTCCTAGCACGATACAAACTTGCGAGTATTACTCTTTGGGCTTTCGTTATCATTTTGCCTTTTTCTTAAATTTCCTTTTCGGTTCTTTTCTATTTACAATATCAAAAGTCTTTTTTATTTCACCATTCTTTTCAGCAACATTAAATAAAATTTTTTTCTTAAACCGATTATTCTTATTAAGATCAAAAAAATCTGCAATCTCTTTTGGTATTCTCACAAAAAGATTTTTTCCATCCCACGACAAAGACGCAGGTTTAGAAATATCTTCATCATTTTTTAATTCTTTTAAAACTTCTAAATCTTCTTTATGTGTAAGTACGCCCAATTTATTCACCTCTAACTTATGAGTGTACACTTATTTATAAGTTTAACTATTTGAGCGTACGTTCAATAGAAAGTTTTAAAAATATACCTTTATTGAAATAAGCGTACACCCAATTGCTTAATCGCAATAATTAAAATGAGGCTCTACAAATTAACCCGCCGTCCAGCGAGGAGTTAGAGCCTCCTCTTTTACTAAAAATGAAAACACAAATAATAAAACAACCAATAGAATTACAAAGAACTTTAGAAGATTGGAACAAGCCATTTAATTGGTCTTTGTATAACAAGTCACAAACGAAAGAGAAAATAATTTTCATGCAATTATTAAAAGAACTTTGCAATGTACTTCCAGAGAAGTATAAAATAGATACAAGACATTATATTCAATTGAAACATTTAATATTTTGTCTCTGCATGAAAGCTTATTGTTTAAAAAGTGGTAGAAGAATTATTGGAGAATTAGAAATGTGTCACCGCATGGGATTAATAAAAAAAGTTCCCCACTTTAACACATTATTTAATTATCTAAAAAACCAAAATATAACTCC
The DNA here is from genome assembly GCA_039714095.1 of Nanobdellota archaeon. Taxonomy (GTDB): domain Archaea; phylum Nanobdellota; class Nanobdellia; order Pacearchaeales; family GW2011-AR1; genus JAUVHP01. Next base: position 3,084 of record JBDLJZ010000032.1, read on the forward strand.
AATAATTCAAGAGTTGATTAAACTAACTTCTCTCCCTCTTCAAGCAGTAGAGAAAAAGTTTTGTGGAGACTCTACTGGATTTGGAATGTCAATCCTCGACGATAAATGGAGTCAAATAAGAAGTAATTATGAAAAGCACCATAGATACATGAAAGCACATATTTCTTTTGGAGTTTTAAGTAATATTGTAACTCATTGCGTTATTACCGACGGAACTCAAAATGATTCTCCAATCCTTAAAGAATTAGTTGATGAAACTGCTAAAGGATTTGAACTAAAAGAATTTAGTTTTGATAAAGCATATTTATCACGAAAAAATATGCAAGAAATCTTTAAGCATAATAATTGTCTGCCATTTATTCCTTTCAAATCTAACACCTCTGGAAAGAGGTCTAAAGATTGTAAGATTTGGATAGAAATGTATAATTTTTTTAAAAAAAATAATAAAGAGTATATGAAAAGATATCATCTTAGAAGCAATGCTGAATCAGGTATGCGAATGATAAAAGCACGCTTCGGAGATTTGACTCACATTAAAAATGAAGTAGGAGCTAAGAATGATATTTTAATTAAAGTTCTCTGTCACAACCTTTGTGTTTTATGTCAAGAAATAATCTTCTTACAAATCCCTTGTGATTTTGCACAAATTAACGACACCTCTGCACAAATCAATTTATGAAATTGTGCAAAGCCTATGAGCCTACACAGATTTGAACTGTGGACCTCTGGCTCTCTTAGACTTATCCAGAGAGATATAATTCTAATGAATTATAGTCATATAAGACCAGCGCTCTGACCAGACTGAGCTATAGGCTCTTGTATCTAAAAATTAGAATTAATCTATTGTATTTAAAATTTACTTTTAGGAAAATTTATGATATTAAATTTTCCGATTAATTAAATAGTCTGCAAGCATCTTCATTTTGATTTTTGCAGAGGAATCTTTTAACTTTAAATCAAGCTCACTCCATGCAGTTTTAATTAAATTTTCAGCAACATTCTTAGAATAATTAATAGAATCATATTTTTGAATAATTTTAATTGCACTTTCTACCAACTTCTTATTTTTTGTCTTCATTTTTAAAATTTCAATTAAATCCTCTTTATCTTTTTCAATAGCTTTTTCTAAAGTATGAATCACCATTAAACTTCGTTTTCCCTCAGCAATATCTTCGCCAAAATCTTTACCCCAATCCTTATTTGTAATATTTAAAATGTCGTCTTGAATCTGAAATGCTACTCCAATTGACTCGGCAAATTTTCCCAAGATATTAATTTGGCCCTCACTTGCCTTTCCCAAAATTGCCCCTAATTTAGAAGACATCCTAGCTAAAGTCCCTGTTTTATACACACACATTTGTAAATATTGGTCCTCAGTCACATTTTCTTTATTATTTCCATGCCAATAAATATCCATCCCTTGTCCAAAATGAAGCCGAATTAATTCTTCATTAATAACTTCATAAATTTTAAATTTCAATTCTTTATCCAAATTGCTTTTCATAATTAAATTCAAAGGCAAATAATACAAAGCATTCCCCACATTAATTGCAATATCTTCTCCAAAAATTTTATGAATACAAGGAGCACCTCTTCTAATATCTGAATTATCTTCAATATCATCAATTATTAAAGTTCCATTATGAATTAATTCAGGGATAATTAAAAATTTTTCAATACTCTCTTCTCCACCAACAGATTCATAAGCTAATCTCATTAAAAAAGGGCGCCATCTTTTTCCACCACGAGAAATCAAATTCCAAATAGGTTTAGAAATAGCTTCAGTACAAGTTAATTTATCATAATCAAAATTCGCCTTTCCCAAAACAACCTCCAACCAATCAGAACTAAAACTCTTAGGCAAAAAATTTTCCAATTCCAAATTAACCCTTTCTGCGTTTTCTTTTAATAATTTTTTTAATTCATCCATAAAGTATTCTCATAATTTTCATTTAAAAAAATATTCTTTTGAAGTGTTTTTGTATATTCAAAATTATCTTTAAAAATTACCTCGTAAATATTCATAAGCACTATAAGCCGCCACAATACCTTCAGCAGCCCCAGTAAATGCTTGCTTAAATGGTGTATCTGCCACATCTCCCGCAGCATAAACTCCTTTCAAATTTGTTTGAGAAAATCTATCTATTTTAATTTCTGATTTTTCATTTAACTCAACACCCAAATTTTTAGCCAAATCACTCAAAGGCTCTCTTCCAATATCAATAAACAAACCATCCAACTCTAATTCTGTTTTACCCTCGTACTCTTTATCTAAAACAACCTGTTTCATAAATTTCTCACCTTTAATTTCTAAAACATTTGTATTGTTTATTATAACAATTTTTCCTTCATTAACTTTTTCTTGCATTTTTTCCAAAGTCGCTTTCTCTGCACGAACATTTTCCCTACGATAAATCACATAAACTTTCTTTACATGCTCAGAAAGAAAAAAAGCTTCTTTAATTGCACTATCGCTTCCACCCACAACTCCTACAATTTTATCTTTGAAAAACATCCCATCACATAAAGCACAATAACTTACACCTTTTCCTGCAAAAGTTCCTTCTCCTAAAACACCAATTCTTTTTAATTTAGTACCTGTAGCAAAGACAATTGTTTTCCCATTAAAAATTTCTTTCTTAGTTGAAATTTTAAAATTATCTTTTCCCTTTTCAACATTCAACACACTATCTCTCAAAATATCTATTTCATAATCTTTAGCATGATTTTCAACCAGCTTTGCTAATTTTTGCCCACTCACTGAAATAATTCCAGGCCAATTTTCAACATCCTTTGTAAGCATTATTGTCCCACCAAACGAATCCCCAACAACCAAAACATTCATTCCAAGACGTTTCGCATACATTGCTGTAGAAAATCCAACAACCCCTGCACCGATAATAATTACATCATAAACCAAACCCGAATCAGGAGTATAATCATATTTTTTTCTTGGCTCTAAAATTAAATCTTTTTCCATTAAAAAATACAGGGAAGATTTTTTATAAACTTTCCCAAAATCTATAAACTCTTCTCACTTTTTCTTCCCATGAGAGTAAGATACAGTTTTTCATCGCGTAGAACAAGAAGAATCGCAAAAATAAGAAAACAGCGTCCAAAATATCCAGAATTAGTTGAAAAAATAATTGAAATTTCAGATATTATTATACAAGTTTTAGATGCAAGATTTATAGAAGAGACACGAAATAGAAGTTTAGAAAGAGAAATAAAAAAACAAAAGAAAAAATTAATATTTGTTTTAAATAAATCTGATTTAATTTTAAAACTTAAAACCAAACCCAAACCTTCAGTTTTAGTTTCTTGTACAAAAAGAAAAGGGGCAAGAGAATTAAGAGCTTTAATTCAAACAGAAGCAAAAGCAATTCAGAAAAAAACAGGAAAAGTTCTCAAAGGAGATAAAATTAAAAAATCTTCAGAAGAAAAAATAACTATCGGAGTTATTGGATATCCAAATACAGGAAAAAGTTCAGTAATTAATTTACTTGTCGGAAAACCAAAAGCAAAAACAGCAGCAGAAGCAGGATTCACAAAAAATATTCAAAAAATAAAATTAACAAGAGACATTCAATTAATTGATAGTCCAGGAGTAATTCCAAAAGAAGAATATTCAGGAGAAGATAAAGATGCAATAGCAAGACACACAAAAGTTGGTGGTCGTTCATATTCCCAAGTTAAAGATCCAGAAATTGTTGTTTCAAAACTATTAAAAGAATATCCGCAAATAGAAAAATTCTACAAAATTAAGTCTAAAGAAAATGCAGAAATCTTAATTGAAAAACTTGGAAGAAAAAAAGGTTATCTAAAAAAAGGTGGAGAAGTAGAAGAAAACAAAACAGCAAGATTAATTCTAAAAGATTTTCAAGAAGGTCGTATAAAAATTTAATTTTACTATTTTCTGGCCACACAAAAAAATTAAGGGAGGGTTCTAAACCTTTGGGTTTGGCTTGTAGTACGAGCGATTTCGTGGTAAGCAGTAATTAATATCATGGCTGTGTGGGGTCGCTAGGTGGAATTATAAAATAAAATTTAATCAACCAGCAAACCCACTAACAAAAAACCCCGCAAAATAAGTAATAATAATCACAACAATCGCTATAATCAAATGTTCTAAAATAACTGTCACAGGATTTGTTTTATGTTCTCTTGATATATAATAACTAAAAATACTCAACATTAATAATCCCATAACAACACAAAAAATAATTGCAGTTTTTAATTGCAAAAACAAAAAAGGAATAATAAATATTGAAGCAAAAATAAACTTAAACACAAAAGTAGAAACCGTGCTTTCCCAAATTTCATTTTTATTTTTATTAACAGATTCTTCAGAAATATGAATTCCAAGAGCATCTGACAGAGAGTCAGCAATTGCAATCATAAAAATTCCTCCAAGAACAATAAATTTAGAATTAGTTCCAGAATACAAACCAACAATCAAACCAAGAGTAGTAATAATTCCCGAAGTTATTCCAAATCCAAAACCTTTTTTTATTGACTTTTTCATGCCCCTAGTAAAAATCTTTAAAAAAGATTTTTCAGGGTACACGCGAAGTGTGTATTCTCTGATGTACGCCAAAGATATTTATTTTTCATTTTATATTTTTAACAAACTCATTTATAAAATTAAAATCTCCATCACCTAATAAAATAACATCAAATCCTTCTTTAAATTTTT
>JBDLJZ010000033.1:0-7729 GCA_039714095.1 Nanobdellota archaeon
TCCCCTGTTTCAAAAACTATTCTACCCACAGCTGTTCCATCCCAATACCCAACTACTAATCCTAAATGTTGGTCTGTTCCAGTCCTGTTAGAATCAAATCTTAAATTACCAACTCCTGCTGAACCATCTTTTATTAATATATTTCCGGATGAAGCTCCTATATGCAAATCTTCTTCAGGACTCCCCGTCCCAATCCCCACTCTCCCACTACTAACATTAACATAAAAATCAGAATTATTAATCGCAAAATCCTTTGAAGAATTAACAGGCGTAATCAAATTCCCAATTGTCTGCCAAATTGAATTACTCGTCGCTGAATCTTCGGCTGTTTTCACGCAATAAATCAAACTCGCATCAGCATCTGCCCAGGTTGGTTTGGATTCAAGTTCTACGTCTCCTGAATATCTATAAGAAGTTGTATTAGAAGATGATGCATGAAAACTAGACATAGTATTTGTACCTGAAGATGTACGTCCTGATGTTGTTCCTACAGCATCATTTCCACTAGTTGTAATTGATTGGATAGAAGAAGAAAAATTAATACCCTCTATTGTAATTGTATAAACAGTTCTTGCAGAAGAACTAGTAGTTCCCCCTACATTAAACCTCATCCTCCAATTTCCATCTTTATCTTTATAAGGAATCATAACACCTCTTGTTGTTGTCCATACTCCTGTTGAACTATTTGTAATATTAAAACTCCCAGGACCATCAGACGAGTTTGCATAATACTGCTTCATAACCTGCTCTCCATTAATAAACTGATTAGTTAAATTAACAGTCCCACTTGTCCCATCAGCCAAACTCCATCCAGCAGGACAACTAACCTGATTAAAACTCATTACTGCATTCTCTGGCACAGCATCGTATTTCCGAGACGAGTCATTCAAAAAAATATGCTGAACACCCTCGGCAGTTGAACGAGTTCCCACCCAGTCAGAGCCATTATAAACATACTGCCTATTCTCTGCAGTGTAATTCCCAAAAATATCTCCTGTCACATTCAAGTTCCCAGAAACCATAACTACTCCATCAGAACTACTTGTGATATTTCCTGTTATATCCAAGTTCTCTCTAATTAAAACACTGCCATTATAAGTCGCAACCCCGCTCTCATTTGTCCAAAGCTGAACCACTGGATTTAAATCAATTTCATACGCTCGCCAATTAAACACAATTCCAGTTGTCGTACTCAGTGCCTGTAAAAGCGGATTACTAAAATTACTTCCTTGCGAAGTTAAAAGTTCTCCTTCCTGAGTCTCGCTCACAAAATAATACTCTCCAGCAGTCAAACCACTAAGCCCAGAAATATATCCTGAATATGTCACGTCAATTTTATCTCCATTAACAAAAGAAACAACTCCTGTCCCTAATTTATTGCTATCATTAGAAATCGCCTTTAGATGCGCAGTCCCATTATAATAAACCGCATTCCCAACAGCCAAACCATGCCCTGTCTCAGTGTAACTTTTAACAACCGACTCTCCTGTCCCACTCCCGCTCCCAATATCCAACCACGCTGTCTTATTGTAATAATAAAACTTGTCATCAGAATCATTATACCAAATCGTCCCATTACCAATACTCAAATTAGTCGCAATACTCAAACTATAATTATTACTAAACATACTAATCACATTTCCAACCAACTTAAACACACTTGAGGACGTGTCCTCTGTCGCACCTTTGACACAATAAATCAAACTCGCATCAGCATCTGCCCAGGTTGGTTTTGATTCCAATTCTACGTCTCCTGAAAATTCCCAATCAATTAAAGAAATTGTAACAACAGAAGCAAATTCATGTATAATCCTATTCGCATTTGGAATTGTATAAACACTATAATACTGGTCTCCAGCAAGAACAGTTTGAGAAGTAGTAGAAGCTACAAGTGCTTGATAAACTCCATCTTTAAATATAACCCCACTAATGTTAATACTCTCTCCAGCTGTTCCAGAATAACTTCTCGTACCATAAATATTAAACCTCACCCTCCAATTCCCATCTTTATCTTTATATGGAATTGCAACACCTCTGTCAGTTGTCCAGTTAGTTCCAGTAATATTAAAACTCCCAGGCCCATCAGACGAGTTTGCATAATACTGTTTCTGCACCTGCTCACCATTAATAAACTGATTAGTCAAATTCACAGTTCCTGAAGTCCCATCAGCCAAATTCCAACCACTCGGACAACTTGCCAAATTAAAACTCATTACTGCATTGGTCGGAGCTGTTCCTGCGTTTGTAATAGTCCCAATCTCTTTCCAAGTAGTTCCATTATAATAAATAAAAGAAGAACTAGATGCATTCCACTTAATTATTCCTGAACCAACAGTAAGATTCTCACTAACCGAAACCAAGTTAGAAGTAATATTAACCAAATTCATATTTGTCTTTAACCTGCCGCCACTGTCCACTTGCATTGGAATAAAAGCTCCGCTTGTGTTTTGCCCGTACATTATTGAAATATTTGTCGCAGTGACAAAACCAATTAAGAATACTGCACAGATTAATATTAAAGTTTTATTTTTCATTTTTCAAAATTTTTTTAATTGCTCCAAAACATTTAAATATTTCATTTACCATATTATTTTGTTAATGCTCAGTATGGTCCTCGGACAATGCTGAGCTCTCCTTTTTATCTGTAATTTTATCTAAGATATTATCCAGTTTTACAGTAAAATCGCAAGCCCGTCTTAAATTATAAGAAGACGTCTTAATAAAATAAGCATTCCCAACTTTCTTTCCATATCTATTTTTGACAATCTTTATTGAATCGGCAAAATCTTCATCACCACTTACAACAATCGCAGTGTCATATAAATCATCAACAGCATCCATTAGTAAATTGTTTGACAACCTAACATCGTCTCCTTTAACCAAATAAATAGGTTCCTCATTTTTAACTTTTATTTTTTTTAATGTGCAGAGCACGACATTAAATTTAGGAATATCATTTAACATTTCTAAAAATCTCTGATGTTTCCAATATTTACTTTCATCTTTTTTAATATCCAAAGGAGCAACATAATAATAAACTCTAATTAATTCTCTGTCTCTTACTAATTCATTGATTAATTTTTCAAATTTTATTTTATTTCCTTTTTTTGAAGTGCTATAATAAAAATTACTTCCATCAATAAAAATTGAAACTCTTTCTTTTTTCATAATACTCCCTCCTGCATTGGAACAAACGCCCCACTTGTATTTTGCCCATACATTATTAAAATGTTGTCCTTAGTAAACTTTTCTAAAAGAAAAGTTTCAGGATACGCCTGTGGTGTTGTCGCAATAACAAAACTAATCAAAATCAAAACTACAAATATTGAAATTGTTATTTTATTGTTCATTTTATTTCTAAATTTCAAATAAAAACACCTCAATCTTTTCCATTCTAAAATAAGTTTACTTACATATATAAACTTTTTTACCTACAATTAACATTATTAATTGTAATTGACTTGTCATCAGCCATCAGCGTCACTGGTTCACACTTGTCAACCTTTCTCATAACAAACAAACTAAAATCATTCACAGCACTTACAGATAAAATATTAATGTTCTCATTCAGTTCCCTAATATCGTTTTTCAAATTAAAATTCCAAACCAAAGCAAAAATTAATCCAACAAGTAAAATCAAACACACAATTCCTAAAATTAAAACTTTTTTGTTTGCTCTATTTGATTTTCTAACTAATTTTTTTTGTTTCTTTTTCATTTTATTTTATTTATTCTTATCCCAACTTCCTCTCTAAAATTTCTAATCTTTCTTTTAAAGCATCATTCTCTGTTTTTAGTTCTTCATATCTTAAATCTTCTTTTGTGTTAAGTTCCTGTAATTTTTTGCCAAATCCTTTAATAAATTTATAATAATTAAAATCTCTTTTTCATTCCTATTAAGATAATCTTTCTCAACAAATATTCCTCTATAAGCAATATCATTTCTTAAAAGTCTTAATTGATTAATTAGTTCAATTTTTCCAAGACTCAACTTGTCAGAAAATTTTCTTTTCAAAAAACTAATTAAACATTCATGTGAATAAGATTTATATCCCTCATTAAATAATAGAATAGTAATCAACTCTTTTAAAATTTCATAATATGCTTCAACTTTCAATGTGGGATTTTCTATTTTTTTCACCTCAATTAATCTTGCTTCAACTAGTTTCAACAAAGATTTGCCTGCTTCTTTTCCTGAACTGACTTTCTTGACAGATTTATTTTTTAAGCAGTCTTCAAAATTCATTTTAATTCCATAAACCCATATATAACAATTCCATTAACAAGATTATTTGCAAGTTCCTTATTTAGTTTAGTTAAATCAGGCTCAAAAAGAAAATTTATCTTTCTATTTAATTTTCTTTCAGAATTTGAAAAACTAATCTCTTTTCTTTCTGCCTGCACAAATAAGTCAATATCTCCTTGCTCTGTATCCTCTCCTTTTGCCCCTGAACCAAAAAGTACTATACAATTTGGATTTGTTTTCTTAATTATATTTTTTACAACATCTTCCAGACAAATTAAATTATAAAAAATTTTTAATTTTCTAAAAAAATTATTTTCTAAATTTGCTTCATAAAAAGGATAGATTCTCCCTTTATTTTTCACGATTAATTTCTTGCTGACTAACAATCTCAAACCTCTAATAACTGTAGGATTGCCAATCTTAGTTAGTCTAATAATATCTCTTATCTGAAAACCTGTTGTAGGTTTTTTTAGGAATAATTCCAAAATTTTTTCATTATTTGTATTTAATATCATTTGTTACGAAAACGTAACGTTTGTTACGTTTTTAAATTTTTCTAACACCACTCCTCTCTTCCCATATTACAAAGAGTTAATTTCAAAGCATCATTCTCTGTTTTTAATTATATTATAACATTTTGGAAGGGTGCCGCAGGCAAAGTAAAAATATTTCTAAATCGTGTATTCTTCCATTAAATATTTAAAATTAATTACGTAAAAAACATTTTTTTGTGTCTTCGCAAAAACGTGAAGCCTTAAGAATTTCTATTCCAATAATATCGCCTTTTTTATTAAGTTCAATATTTATCCCTGGAACAATTTCTTCAAAACTCTCTTCTTCTCCTTCCTTAATATAAATAAAAAGAGAATCTGATTCCGCATCATAGTTATATTTTTTATTCATTTTGTCCATCTTCCATTTAAAGTTCTGTTTATTATTTTTTCATCTGAAATAGGATGAATTGTAATTATACGAATTTGATTGCCTTTTTCCTCATAAGCAATCATAATATTTTTAACGCTCTTGTTATATTTAAGTCTTTTTATTGCAATTCTATTTTTCTCAGCATTGTCATAAAATTTCATTTCAGGATTATTGTAAATTAGTCTTGGATAATTTTCAGGAAAATTTCTTAATATTATTCTTAATTTCAAATGAGAAGTGTAGATTATCTCTTTCATAAAAAATATTAAATTGAAATTATTTAACTAATTTTCCTTAGAGCAAAGCAAGACCTAATTCAACACCCCCATATCACAAAGCGTCAATTTAAGTGCATCATTCTCTGTTTTTAATTCTTGGATTTTAAATTTCATTTAAAATTATCTCCACTTCCTTGAATTTGAGAATTAATAAATTTCTATAAAAACATTTAAATAATAATGGTTCATATATAATCCATATGGTTCAGAAAATAAATAATTTAGAATTAGAAATAATTTTAGTTTTAATTAAATCAAAAGTTCATTTAAGAGAAATCTCCAGAATTTTAAAAGAATCTCACTCAACTATATTAAGAAAGATGAATATTCTCTTAAAAGAAAATATAATTGATTACAAAGAGGAAGGAAAAAATAAAACATTTTTTATTAAAAACAATCTAAAAGCAAAAAACTATATTTATTCTGCAGAGATTTACAAATTTTCAAAACTATTAAAAAAATATCCTGAATTAGAAATAATTTTTGAAGAAATTAAAAATAAGTTTTCGCAAGAAATGATTATATTATTTGGTTCTTATGCCAAAGGGATTGCTAAAAAAGAAAGCGATATAGATATTTTTATTGAAACACAAGACAAAAAAGTTAAATCAAAAATTGAATATATAAATTCTAAAATTAATGTGAAAATTGGAAAATTTGATATGAATTCTTTATTAATAAAAGAAATAAATAAAAATCATATTATTATAAAGGGTGTAGAAAAATTCTATGAAAAAAATAAATTTTTTGAAACAAATTAAAAAAGAAAGGAAATTGGAATTGGTTGAACCATCTGAAGAAATGACGTCATCTTATTTAGAAAAAACCGAAAACTGTCTTAAATCAGCCAAAATACTTTTTAAAAATGAATTGTATGAGAATTCTGTTTCAGAAAGTTATTATTGTATGTACAACTCATTATTATCTTTATTATTTAAAGTTGGAATAAAATGTGAAAATCATTCTGCTTCAATTATTTTATTAAAGGAAATATTCGCAAAAGATAATTTATTTGAAATGATTTCTTTTGCTAAAAAAGAAAGAATAGATAAACAATATTATATCAAATCAGAACATATAGTAAAATTAACAGAAAAATTATGTAAAGATATGATTTTGAAAGCAGAAAATTTTTCTCTAAAAATTAAGGTTTTAATTAAAGAATTAAACAATAAAAAAATAGAATTAATAAGAAAATCATTTCAAGAATTATTTAAATAAATCTACCATTATTTTTTTGTTTCTTTTTCATTTTATTTTTTGAATAATTATTCATTTTTTCATAACCTCGCCTCTAAAATTTCTAATCTTTCTTTCAAAGCATCATTCTCAGCTTTAAGTTCTTCATATCTTAAATCTTCTTTTTGATTTGTTCTTGGGTTGCATAATATTTAATTAATATCAATCTCTTCTAAAAACCTTTCAATATCTTGAATTAATTCCTCAGTTAATGATTCAAAAATTAATTCGTCTTCCACTTCACCATATTTATGGGCAATTATATTTCTCATGCCTTTTGCATTTTTTAATTTCAAAAATATCTTCTCTGAAATTAATTTATTTTCAAATAATGTCTCAAAACTTTTACTTTCTTCTGGAATTGAAAATCTCTCTTTTTTAATTATCAAATAAGCCAAATCATTTACTGATTCAATTATTTTTTCAAAATATCTTTCACAAGCTGCTTTTTTCTCTATGCTATGAATATATTCTTCAAAATTTTTAGGAAGAATCGTTTCTAATTCCTCTAAAAAATTTTGTATCTCTTCAATTTTATCTCTTATCCTATTCATCTTCAAAAATAATTTTTCCTTTTTTATCAATCTCTTTTCTTATTTTAAGAGGTAACTTTTCATATAAATGAATATCCACTTTCTTTGAAGTTTCTCCAAGAATTTGAGCATAAATTCTTGAGGCATTTTTTGAATTGCTTAATTTTATAGTAATATCTATATCTGAATTTTTATTCTGCGTGTTTTCAGCATAAGAACCAAAAAGAATTATTTTACTAACATTATTTTTGAATTTTTCCAGAATTATTTCCTTTGTTTCATTTATTATAAAATTTACTTCTTGAGATTTTTTAAGAGCAAATTCATTTTTATATTTAGCTAATTCTTCAACTACCTGAATTTTTTTTCTAATATCTCGCGACAATCTTGTTCTTTCAGAAGGAGATAATTCCAAACCCATCAATTGCTTTTTCATTATCTCAATCTCTGATTTTCCAAATAACAGTCTTACATTCTTACTCTTTTTCAAATAATTAATTAAAGTCATT
>JBDLJZ010000034.1:0-6224 GCA_039714095.1 Nanobdellota archaeon
ATTTCTTCACTTAACTCTTTATCATAAATAACTTGTTTAATTTCATTAATTGCTTTCTTTGTTAAATTATTATTCTCAATCATTACTAATTTAAAACCTTTGCTTCCTATATCTGGCCAAAAAACAGGATTGTAATTATTAACAAAAATTGGTTTTTTTGCTAAAACAGCCTCTACAAAAGCATTCCCAAATCCCTCATATCTGCTAAAATAAGTACAAGCATGTGAGCAAGCATAAAAGTCTTCTAAAGAAAATTTATTCATATGTTTCCCCACAAATATAACTTGTTTACTTAAACCTAATTGTTTCACTAAAGAAATAAGAGATTCATAATAAGCTTCATCCCCTACTTTTTCATCTTTATTATTTCCTGTAATAATTAATTTAACTCTTTTATCATGTAAACGATAAACTAACTCAATCGCATTTTCAATTCCTTTTCTTCGCACAATTCTCGTAGGTTGAAGTAAAATAATATCTTCTTTTGTGAACCCAAAAAAATTAAAAAATTTTTTTCTTCTTTCTTCAGAACATTTAATTTGTTTATCAAAATTCATGACATTTGGGATAATTTCTGCATCAAAAATAGCATGTTTTTCTTTTAATATTTTTTTCATTTCAGAATTAATAACTACATTTGTAACAGTAGATAATCGCAGAGGGATGCAATTTTTAACAATTTCATTTATCTTATTATGAAAAGAAACATATCTATTTCCCCTCTCCCAATAAAAATCATGGTCGTGTGTTATTGTCTTTATTCCAGTTCTTTCAACTGCTTTCTTAACTCCAAAAGTCATAGATAAATTAAAAGGCAAGGCAGAAGCATTCTCAGAAATTAAAATATTTATTTTTTTCTTTTTAATCCAATTTATAATTTTATCTGAAACAATTTCAGATTTTTCCTCAACATGTCTTATTATTTTAAATGAATCTCTATCTGATTCAAAAAAAGCTTTTCTCTGTTCTTGTAAACTATCTTTTGACAACAAGTAAAATTCCTTGCATAAACTCTTATGTTTTTTATTAACTAACAGTTCTTCATATTTTCCAGAAAGAATATATATTTCATGTCCCATACTCTTTAGAACTTCAATCCATTTTTCAGTTTCAAGAGAAACACCATCTTCCTTACCTATCCTTGCAATAAGAATTCCAATATTCATAAAAAAAACAATTCAAAAACGCTTTAAAAAAACTATTGTAATCAAAAACTAAAATTTAACTTTAACAGGTTCTTTTTGCACCTCTTCAATCTGTAAATAATCTTCAGGTTTTTTGCCAAACATTGACGCAAACATCTTTCCTGGAAAAGTCTTGCATAAATTATTATAATTCAAAATACTATCATTGTAATACTGTCTTGCATAAGCAACCTTATCTTCAGTAGCAGCTAATTCTCTTTGTAATTCTAAAAAATTTGTATTTGCCTTTAAATCAGGATATCCTTCAGCAAGAGCAAAAATACTTTTCAAAGCAGATTCTAAACCCTTATCAGCCTTCATTTTATCCTCTAAACCTTCAGCATTCATCAAAGCTTTCCGAGCCTCAGTTACCGCATTAATCGCAGCTTTCTCATGCGCAGCAAAACCTTTCACAGTCTCAATCAAATTTGGAATTAATTCTGCACGCCTTTTTAACTGAACATTAATCTGTGATAAAGAATTATCAATTCTATTCCCTAAAACAGCAAAACGATTGTAATAAAGAAAAAACGCAAATGCAACTGCCAAAATAATTCCTATTAATATCCAAATGAATAACATAAAAAATTAAACTAAATTAAATTTATAAACTTAATCCTTTACAGACACAAGAGAAACCTCTTCCTTACTATAAACTGGTGGATAAATTATAAGAGAGTGGCAATTTTTATAACTTCTGGCAAATTCACAAGATTTTTTATGCAAAATTTTATTTGCTTTTTTTAAACTAAAAACTTCTGCAATTTCCTCCTTCCTACCAAGAACATTGCATCGTAAAACATAAATATCATCTTTTAAATCTCCCAAATAACTCGCCCAAACATTCCAGCTCATATTATCAGGAGAAGCATAAACATCATATCCTAAAAAATTTTTAGACACATCTCGTATACATAAAACTTCAAGGTATAACTTTTTATTATCCATATAATTAAACAAACAAATTAATATATAAAAATTTAGATACAAAAATATAAAAACATTAAATCAGTAAAAATAGCATGATAAAAATAGACAAACCAAAATGTATTGGATGTGGACTTTGTGCTTCAATCTGTTCAGAAGTTTTCAAAATGAACGACGACAATAAGGCAGAAGTTATTTCAGATAAAGATTTGCCTTGTGTAAAAGAAGCAATTGATTCTTGTCCTGTTGATGCAATTAGTGAATAAAATAAATTGCGAATAAATTTATAAATTCTTTTTTCCAAATTTAATTATGCAACAAGGTGATAAAAAAGAAGTTTTAGAAAAATTAAATTCAATTTCAGAAAAAAATGAAACTTCTAATAATCCAAAACCAGATTTTGTAAAATGGTTTTCTGAGCTAACAAAAAGTTCTAAAGCTATTGCAGGAGGAAAAGGGGCAAATCTTGCAGAGATATATAATCTTGGAATAGAAGTTCCTCCAGGATTTGTTGTGACGGCACAAGCTTATAATTATTTTATAGATAAAGCAAAACTTAAAGAAAAAATATTAGAGCTTCTTTCAAAAATAGATTATGAAGACACAGAACAATTAGATAAAATTACAAAACAAATAAGAGAACTTATCACAAATGCAAAAATACCAGAAGAAATGCAAGAAGAAATTTTTGAAAGTTATGAACATTTAGACGCACCTGATTTGGATTTTGCAAACAAAACTGCATTAGATATTTTAAACACAGCATCTGAACCAATTTTTGTGGCAGTCCGTTCCTCAGCAACAGCAGAAGATTTAGCAGAAGCAAGTTTCGCAGGACAACAAGATTCATTTGTTAATATAAAAGGAAATCAAGAATTATTAATACACATAAAAAAATGTTTTGCATCACTTTTTACATCACGTGCAACATATTACAGAAACAAACAAGGGTTTAAACATGAACAAACAAGTCTTGCAGTAGTTGTACAAAAAATGGTAGATTCAACAAAATCAGGAGTTATATTTTCAAAAGACCCCTCTTATAAAAATGATAATATAATAATTGAGGCTGTTTATGGATTGGGAGAAGGAATTGTTTCTGGAAAAATTACCCCAGATAAATATGTTGTATCACTTGAGCAAAAAATTCTTGACAAAAAAATCGCTGATAAAAAAATTGCTATCACCAGAAATTCTGCGGGAGAAAAAACAATAACAAAATTACGAGAAGAAAAATCCAAATCACAAGTTCTTAATGATATTGAAATACGAAATTTAACAGAAACAGCAATTAAATTAGAAAAACATTTCAAAAAACCACAAGATATAGAATTTGCAATTGAAGGAGAAGAAATATTCATTGTGCAAACACGCCCTGTAACAACAATGAAAAAAAGAATAGAAGGACCTTCGCAAGAAATTCAAGGTGAACCAATATTAACAGGACTTGCAGCATCGCCTGGAATTGCATCAGGAAAAATAAAAATAATTCATAAAATAAAAGATTTACCAAAAATAAACAAAGGAGATGTTTTAGTTACAAAAATGACAAATCCAGATATGGTAGTTACTATGCAAAAATCAGCAGCAATTGTAACTGACGACGGAGGATTAACTGCTCACGCATCAATTGTCTCAAGAGAAATGGGAATTCCATGTATTGTGGGAACAAAAAACGCAACAACAAAACTAAAAGAAGGAGAAATTATAACTGTCGACGGATTCAAAGGAAAAGTTTACAAGGGTAAAGTAGCAGAAACAACAACAAAAGAAGTTTTACCAGTAACTGCACAAACTAAAACAAAAATAAAAGTTATTGTAGATTTGCCAAGCTTTGCAGAACGTGCAGCAAAAACAAATATTAAACAAATCGGATTAACAAGAATAGAAGGAATTATTGCAGAAAGTGGTATGCATCCACAATATTTTTTAGAACAAAATAAAATAAATGAATACGAAGAAATAATTTACAAAGGAATAAAAACAATTGCTGAACCTTTTGAAGAAATATGGGTAAGAAGCTCAGACATTAGAACAGACGAGTTTCAAAATTTAAAGGGGGCACAAAAAGAAAAAGAAGCAAATCCAATGTTAGGTATGCACGGAATAAGATATAGTTTAAAATATCCAGAAATTCTAAAGGCAGAATTAAGAGCACTTAAGAGGGTTGCCGAAGGTAACGATGTCAGAAATCAGATATCAGATATCAAAAATCAACGAAAAAAAATAGGAGTTTTATTTCCACAAATAATTTCAGTAGATGAAATTAAAAAAACAAAAGAAATAATTAAAGAAATAAATTTTTCACAACTTAAATTTGGTGTAATGGTAGAAACACCTGCAGCAGTTCAAATGATAAGAGAAATTTGCGAAGAAGGTATTGATTTCATCTCATTCGGAACAAACGACTTAACTCAATATATTTTAGCTCTTGATAGAGGAAACCAAGAAGTCCAAGAATTATACGACGAAATGCATCCTGCAGTTTTATATCAATTAGAATATGTTATAAGAGTTTGCAAAAGATTCAATGTTGAAACAAGTATTTGTGGACAATCAGGAAGCAAAAAAGAAATGGTAAAATTCTTAGTTAACAAAGGTATTGATAGTATAAGTGTTAATGCAGATGTTGCAAAAGAAATTTCAGATTATGTTGCAGAATTAGAAAAACCTCCAATAGAAGAACAACCACGACAATATCAACCACAAGATGAATTACAAGAACCTACAAACAATCAACTAGAACAAAAAGAAAATATTCCAAACAACCAAATTTCAAATCAAAATAATTTTCAAAAATCAATAAATAATAATCAAAATATTAATAATCCGCAAACACCTGAAGTAAATAATAAACAACCAATACAAAATGGATAAAAAAGGAATTTCAACAATTATTGCAACAATCATGATGATACTTTTTGTATTAATTGCAGCAGGGGTTGTCTGGGTTGTGATTCAAAATCTTCTTGCAGAACAAACAGAAGAAATCTCATCAGGACTTGACAGAATAACCCTTTCAATTGTTGGAAGTTCAGTAAATATCACAGATACAGAAGTATCTTTAACAATTAACAGAGATATTGGTAAAGGTGATTTGGTAAAAATAAAAATAATTTTATACGATACTGAAGGGGAAAGTTATTCCCAAAATGTTGATGCAGAAACATTAACAGAGCTTGGAAGTAAAAAATTCACAATAAATAAAGGTGATTTTACAACTATAAAGAAAATTGCAATTGCTCCAATTACTAAATCAGCTTCAGGAAAAGAAAGTCTCAAAGGTATTGTTAATACGCATAAAATCTCTTCTTGATTAAAAAAATAATAATTCCAAAGAATTTTTAAATAATAATAGATTAAATAATATATGGAAAAAATTGGGGCAAGAAAAAAAGTGATTCCTTTATCTACTCAAAAATCAATGCATAAAATAAATCAAACAGAAAAGGTTCTTGTTGAAAATTTTGTTGAGTTACAAAAAGTTATGGTTGGTTTATCTGAGAAATTCACAAATCTTTCTTCTCAAATATCAAAACTTCTTGAATTATTTGAAACATCTGCTAAAACACTTGCAGAAAAAGGATTTGAAGATAACCAAGAAATTGTAAAAAGATTAGACTCCCTTTTAGATCAAAATAAAATAATTGCAAAAGGCATAGCTCTTTTGCACGATGAAGAAGAACATGAAATACCAAAACATTTTTCAAACCCAAACGCCCCTCCAATACAAAAAATTCAAAACCCACAACCCCCACAAAATCAAAATCCTTTAATGTCCCAACAAAAAGAACAACAATCACAAGATCAAAAACAAGTTCCCCTAAATATGCAAGGATACCAAAAATCAATATCTTCTTCTTAAAATGCAAAAACAAAAAAGTGATTTTGCCACAATTTTTTTATTGGAATTCACAAAAAAATTAATTGAAAATTCAAGAAAAAACAAAATCATTAAAATAAAAGAAAAAACAATGCCACAAGAAATAAAACAAATTGCAAAATTAAAAGCACCAAAAAAAACATTTCAAAAATTATCAATTAATAATATAAAACTTGAAGAACTAAATAAAACTAAAGTAAATTCATATCATGACTATTTAAAATTAGAAA
>JBDLJZ010000035.1:0-6167 GCA_039714095.1 Nanobdellota archaeon
GTTTAATTATTTTGATTATGATTAGAGAAGTTTATAAAATATTTAAAAATAAGTTAATTTATTATAAACAAAATAAAAAATATTCCTTGATAAAAAAATTTCCTTCTAAAATATTTTCTCAGCAAAAAAGATTTTTACAAAAAAGACCTTTATTTAGAGCCAAAAATAAAAAATTTATCCTAAAAAAATCTAGAAATTTTAGGAAATTTTAGTTGTAATTTATTAAAAATCCTTTTAAAGATTGTTTGTTTTTTCTTTTAATGGAAGTAAAATTAAAATTTTTCATATATTCAAATAAGGAGAGTTTTATTTGAATGGAAGTTTCTAGTAAAACTTTAGAAGAATTAGAAGAATCAAAAGAGAAAGAAAATTTGAAAATTCTTGAAGCAGTGTTTTTTGTGTCAGGCAAATTTTTGTCAATGCAGGATTTGATTAGTTTGACAGATTTAAATCCGATTATTATCAGAGAATTAATTGATAAACTTAAAGAAAAATATGAGAAAGGAGATTTTGCAATTGAAATTGTAGAGAAGAGTGGTTTATGGAAGATGGATGTTCGTCAAGAATATGTGTACTTAATTAATAAATTAGCTACTGGTTCTTCAGAGTTTAGTAAAGCTGAACAAGAAACTTTGGCGATTATTGCATTTAAGCAACCGATTAAACAGTCAGTGATTATTAAGATTCGTGGAAATAAAGCATATGAGCATGTAAAAAAATTTGCTGATTTGAGTTTGATTAAAAGAAAGAAAGAGGGACATACAAATATTCTTAGTTTAAGTGATGATTTTTATGATTATTTTGGAGTTAGTGAAGAAGATGGATTAAAAGAAATTAATATGAGGGAAAATTAAATGGATGTTCTTACAACTATTTATCTTAGTTATTCTTTTATAACTTTTTACTTTTTATTTTTACTGATTTTAATTTATATTCAGAATCGTTCAAGACTTTATGAAATTCCAGAACTTCAAAAAGAGTTTTCTTTGAGTATTATTGTTCCTTGTTTTAATGAAGAAGAGAGTATTGAAGAAACTATTAAGACTCTTGTAAAATCTGATTATAAATGCTTGAAAAAGATAGTTGTTGTTGATGATTGCTCTACTGATAATTCTTATAATATTATAAAAAAATGTGCTTCTAAATATGAAAATGTTTTGGCTGTGCAGACTCCTGAAAACACAGGCAATGCTGCTGGAGCAAAAAATTATGGCGCCAAGTTTGTTAATACTGAACTTATTGGTTTTAGTGATGCAGATTCTTCTCCAAAAGAAAATGCAATTTCAAATATGATTGGTTTTTTTAATGATGATAATGTTGCTGCTGTAACTTCAAAAGTTCTTGTTAAGAAAAGAGAAAAGTTAATTGAAAAATTACAATCTATTGAATATAAGATTATTGCATTTACTAGAAAATTACTTAATTTTGTTGATGGAATTTATGTTACAAATGGACCTTTGAGTATTTATAGAAAAAGTTCTTATGATAAAATTGGAGGTTTTGATGTTAAGAATTTAACTGAAGATATTGAAATTACTTGGCATTTTGTTTCAGAAGGTTATAAAGTTTGTATGGGGCTTTCTGCAGATGTTTATACTATTGTTCCTAATACTTTGAAGGGTTGGTTTAGGCAAAGAGTGAGATGGAATGTTGGAGGAGTTCAGACAATTATGAAATATAAAAGTGCTTTTTTAAAAAAAGGTATGCTTGGGAAATTCATTTTGCCTTTTTTTGTTTTTGGTTGGCTTTTAGGAATTTTTGGGTTGATTGTTTTATCTTATAGGTTGATAACAAGATTAATTTTCCAGTATTTTTCTACAACTTATTCTGTTCAGGTTCAAGCAGCAGTTATTACTTTTGGAGATATTAATTTAACTCCAAATATTTTGATTTTTTTTGGTATATTTACTTTGTTTTTGAGCATTTCTTTTACAACAATTTCTTTAATTCATTTAAGAGAAAAAGAATTTAGAAGGAGCAGTTTGTTTACTATTTTTGCATATATGTTTTTTTATTTATTGGCTTATCCGATAATTTTAATAACATCTTTTTATAAATATTTAAGAGGGTATTCAAAATGGTAAAATGTTGAAGGTCAAAATTAAAAATTTTTCTCTTAAGCACTTTTTGGAGGGAATGAAAAAATGCTAAAGAGCAGAAAGCATGTTTTTTGGGAAGCATTGTTTTTGACAGTTGTGGTTTTCTTTTTTGGAATGCTTATAGGAGTGTCTTTTGAAAATAGCCAACAACAAAGAATAAATGAATATTATATGAAATCAGAAATTTCTTTGGTGGATATTTTGGCAATGAATAGTATTTCAGAGATTAAGAATATTGATTGTGAGTTTTTGATTGAATCTAATTTAAATTTTGCTGATAGAATTTATAGTGAGGCTGTTTTATTAGAAAAATATGATAATGCTAAAAAAATTACTGATAGCATTGAACTTGCGCATAAAAAATATGATTTGTTTAGGGTTTTTTTGTGGATAGATAGTATAAGAATTCTTGAGAAATGTGGGAGAAGTTTTTCTAGTGTGGTTTATCTTTATAATACTAATCCAGATGATTTAGAATTAAAAGCAACCCAAGGGGTTTGGTCTAGAATTTTATTTGATTTAAAGCAAGAAAAAAATAATGAGGTTGTCTTGATTCCAATTGGTGTTGATGGTTCTTTAGAATCTGTAAATTTAATGGTTAAGCGATTTGAAATTAAACAACTTCCAGCAGTTGTTATAAATAATGAATATGTTATTACTGAATTAAGTTCTGTTAAAGAGTTAGAAGAATATTTTGATTAATAACGAGCATATGTTTTTGGAGTTAGATATTTTGGTTCAATTTGGAAATTTTTTGTAGGAACAAAAATTTTAATATTTCTTTTTAGGAGGGGAAGTTTTTGTGTGTGGAATTTTAAATAAGCAGTTGCATTATTTTTTATTTTTTTTGAAATAGAATTTGTTTTTAATTCTTGTATTTCATAAGGTATTAACTCGGGAATTTCTTGCATTCCTATTTCTTCTGGTGTTACAACATGGAGATACTCTCTTTTTGATTTTATTGGTTCAGAAATTTTTTGTTCTGGAAAATATTTTTTTAGTTTTGTGGTGTTTTTGTTTGGACTTGACTTTTTTTGTTTGTGTTCTGGAAGTAAATGTTCTAAATTATCAATTTGTTTTTTTAGTTTATTTTGCCCTTTTAATTTTTGTATATGATATTGTGTTATTCTCAGTGTTTCAGCTCCTGTGCCATTTTCAGATGAGTTTTCTAAAATTTTTTTTGCTAAACCTCCTAAATATCTGATATTTTTAGCTTTTTCTATATTTGGCAAATTACTTTTCATAATTTCTTGTATTTTATCTAGAGTATAAGAAAAATGTATTGTTCTAAAAGGACTCATTTCTTGAACTGATTTATGGGTTTTATTTATTGAAGTTTTAAAATCATAGATTAGCTTTTTTTGTTCTTTTGTATATTCCCTTAATTTTGATATTGAGTTATTTTTTTGAGAAATATACAGTTCAGTTTTTTCAGCTGATTTTTTTAAATTGTAAGGTTTATTTTTAGATTTATATTCT
This sequence comes from Nanobdellota archaeon, assembly GCA_039714095.1. Taxonomy (GTDB): domain Archaea; phylum Nanobdellota; class Nanobdellia; order Pacearchaeales; family GW2011-AR1; genus JAUVHP01. Next base: position 3,579 of record JBDLJZ010000035.1, read on the forward strand.
GGTTTTTTTAAGATTGTCACTAAACATTTACGTTGAAGTTTTTGTGCAAATTCTTGATTGTTTAAATCATTGTTTTGAAAAATTGCTGTTATATAATTTCTTAAACACTCTTTAAATCTGTTTAATTCATTTTGTGTAGAATAATTTTGTTTTTCAATTATTGCATAATTTAATGTCATATCTGCATATTCTTTTTTATTTTGTTTTAAATAAGCAAGGCTATGATTTAGATATTTTACTACTTCTTGCATATTTTTTTCTTTCATATTTTTCTTTCATTTTTTGGTTTTATAAATGTTTATATTGTTGTCATTTTGTAGTGAATTAAAGTATTGTTGGATTATACAAATATTAAAAAAGAATTTCTGGTTTTTGAGAAAATGGGTGTCTGCTTTAGATGTGAGCTGGAGAGTTCTAAATTATTTGATGTTGTTGTTAAAGAGGGTATTGTGGGTGTTTGTTTTAATTGTATTGATGAAGATGAGATGCCTTTGATTCAAAAACCTTCTGAAGAGATTTTTCAAGAACCAAACAAAAAACAGAGTGTGTATGAGCGACTGGGTTCTTTTGCAGGAATTGACCTTAAAGAGCACAAATCTTTTGATAAACGAAATCAAGAGCAATTGGATGAACAAGATAAGGAATTAATTGAAATTGTGAAAAAAAATGTTCAGGCAGATTTGTCTAAAACTATTGAGGAGTCAGTGTTGGTGAGGAATTTTCACTGGATAATTATGCGTGCTAGGAGACTTAGAAAATTGACTATTAAGGAACTTGCGAAAAAAATTATAGAGCCTGAAGAAGTGTTGGTTTTTATTGAGAAGGGATTTGTTTCTGAGAATAATTTAGGAGTTGTGAAAAAATTGGAGATTTTTTTAGGAATTCAACTTTTTACAAAAGAGGCGCGAGAAAAGAAAAATTTGGACAAAGGTGTTTTATTTGATTCTATTTTTTCAAAGAGTGTGACTATTGATGACTTGCGGGAATTGAAAAAGAAAAGAGAATTTTCATCAAAAGATAAACAACCAAAGAGTTTTTAAATGAAATTACTGATTTCTTAATATGGATTTGAAAATTTTAAATGAGTCAAAAGATGAGATTCAAGTTGAATTTGATAACTTGACAACTCCTGAACTTTTGAGAGTTTATTTAAATAAGGACCCTGCAGTTAGTTTTGTTGCGTGGAAAAGAGAGCACCCTACGAAAAATCCAATTCTTGTTGTAAGGACAAGTGGAAAAAATCCTAAAAAAGCAATAAATGATTCTATCAAAGAAATTACAAAAGAACTTGACAAATTTGCTGATGAGATTAAGAAGTTGTAATAATTCTTGCAATTTATTTATAGTCTTAAAATTTATACAAATTTTTATTAATTCTTTTTCTATTTATTTATATGTCTGAGAAGATTTCAACTGGAAGTTTTGATTTGAATAAGTTTCTTAGTGGAGGTTATGAGAGAGATGTGATTAGTATGGTTGCTGGCCCTCCTGGATGCGGAAAAACGAATTTTAGTATTCTTGCATCGTGTAGTCAGGCAAAAAAAGGCAACAAAGTTATTTTTGTTGATACAGAAGGAGGGTTTTCTGTTGAGCGTGTAAAACAGATTGTTGGCGAGTGCCATGAGGAGATTTTGGAGAATATTTTTTTACTTGAGCCGACTAATTTTGAAGAGCAAAAAAAGTGTTTTGTGAAATTGTTAGAGCAAGTAAAACAAGGACATGTGAATTTAATTGTTATTGATGGGATGGCCATGCTTTATCGTCTTGAATTAGGTGATGCTGTTGAGTCAAAAGAAGATGAAAGAATAAGAATAATTAATAGAAGTGTTGCTAAGCAGATGAGGGTTTTGGCAGAGATTGCTCGGAAGCAAAAAATTCCAGTGATTATAACAAATCAGGTTTATTCAGGATTTGTATGTGAAGAAGATTGGAAAAAAGGAAAAAAAGGAGAGATAAATATTGTTGGAGGGGATTTGTTTAAGTATTGGAGCAAATGCATTATTGAACTTAAAAGTGAAGGAAATAAGAGAAAGGCCATTTTATTGAAGCATCGGAGTTTGCCTAAATCAGAATTAAATTTTGAAATTAAGAATGAAGGTATTTTTAAAAGGAGATTATTTTAGTTCTTATTATTAAGTGATAACAAAATAGAAAGATTTAAATAATTAGATTTTTAGATAGTTAGATGTTACAAGATATTTCAACTGGAAAACCTTCTTTTGAGTATGGAAACTCTGAAAAACCCAATAGTTTTGGAAATGATTCTTTGCAAAATGTTGGAAGGGAAAAAATTAGTTCTCTTAGAAATTCTATAACTGAAATTGAATCTTTAATAGAGCAAAGAGAGAACTTGAGTAAGAGTTTGTCTGAGGAGGTTGAGAAAATTAAGACAGATATTGAGAATTTTTTATTGAAAAATATTGCTGTGGATTCTGAGGATTTTAAAGAGAGAAATGGTTTGAGACAAAAGCAAATTGAAGTTTCTGAGTTACAATTAAATGAAAGAGTGACTTGTTGGAAAGATGTTGCTATGTTGAAAAAAGAATTGAGAGAGTGTAAGAAAGAACTTAGTGAGAAAGAAGAGAGAAT
>JBDLJZ010000036.1:0-6064 GCA_039714095.1 Nanobdellota archaeon
TAGATTAACTTCAGAAATAATTGTAAGTTCTCTAATCCCACTATTAAATATTCCATCTAATTTCCAATAATATTTCCCTTCATCCAAATTAATAACTAAATTATCTTCAACATGAATTTTCTTAGGAGAACTAAATTCAGGATTATCGTCAATTAAAATAATATTTCCTCTTTCAAATTCAAACAAAACAGAACTATTTGTTGTCTCTAAATTATCAATAGGTGCAATTATTAGAGGTCTTGCATAATTAACAAAACTCGCTATAAAAAGAATAGTTCCAATTATCAAAACCTTATCAATTATTTTTATATGTTTATTTTTGCCCTTAGTAAAAATCTTGCCCTTTGTAGAAAAATCTTTTTTTTCTTGGGGTACACTTTTGAGTGTTGTGGAAGATTTTTCGGGGTACGCCTGTGGTGTCATTTTATTATTTTATTTTATTCAGCAAAACTTGAAACAAAAGTTACAGTTGAAGTTTTAACAGTTGGTGGTTCGTTATTAGGAACCTCTACATAAACATCAACTTCTGAACTGTCTATTGAATCAAGATAATTTAATTGATTAATAAAAATAGTATTGTTTAATGCAGGAACATCAACCCAATCAGTCGTAGAACCTGTCCAGTTAAATGCATCTTCTTCTCCTGACACATTGTCAACTTTTATTTGATAAAATGAAGTAGGGTTTGAAACTGTCTCCCACAAATCATTTGCAGAAATATTTAAATTAATTAAAGAATTTCCATTATTCTGAATAACAAATGGGGGCGGAGAATTATCTGTTGTATTATTAGAACCTAAAAAAGGGATAGAACCAAAACTCACAGAACTTGTTGGAACACTAATATCAATTAATGCTGAAATACTCAAATTAAAATAATCTGCCCAAGCACTTGTTGATACATTATCCTTTACTCTTACACTCCAAACATAATAATCTTGATTATCAAAAAAACAATCTAAAATTGAAGTGGTATAAAAATTCGTAGAAAGATTCTCAACAAATTGGTCTAAATCTGTACAAAGACTTAATGCAACTAAACTAATATTAAAATCATAAATAATATCATCTCCATCTTCATCATATCCTGCCCAATTAAAAGTTGGTGTTCTATTTGTAACAGATGCTCCATTACTTGGGGATTCAAGAGTCACAATAGGAATAGAATTAAGAACAATCAACCCCCCACTATATGTCCAATTACTAAGTCCAATCCCATCAAAAGCCCTTAAAGCACAACTCCAATTTTCACCTCTGCTTGTATTTTTATAATCTAAATTTGCAACAAAATAAGCATTACTTGTTTGATTCAAATAGTCAATAGATAATTCTTCAATAGAATCTTTATACCATTTAACTGTAACATTCAAAGGATCACTGTTAGAATCATTAATTAAAGCTACACAATTTAAATCAATATTAGATTGATTACTTCCATCTGTAGAATTAATAGAAATATCTGTGATTACAGGGAAATCACTTGCATTTATCAAATCATCTAAAACACCAAATCTTCCAGTTAAAAATGATACAGCATAATCTCCTACTAATTCAAAACCAGAAATAATTTCAGAAGTATAGCTTGAAGAAGTTGAATTATCAGTTAAACCAAAATCCAATTTTGTATCAGAAGTATAACTTGAAGAATTTCCTTGAAAAGCTGTAACTGAAGCAATTAAAAATACTATTAAAATTAAAACAAGTTCATTTCTCATTTTTTTAAATAATGCAATTTACAATTTCCAAGCACTCTAACATCTATGATATTAGCTCCTTCAAGATTCATTAAAGCCATTGCAACAGTAATTCTTGAAACATTTGTCTTATCAGCAAGTTCTTGAATCGTAAGTCCTCTTGTATCTTTTTTAAGAATTCTTTTTACATCTTCAATAACTTTATTTATTTTTCCCATTTTAAAAATTATACACTAATATATATTACTATTATTTAAAATTTTTAAAATAATTCTATAATCACCAACTCTTAATCTAAAAAATTTAGTTCCAACAATTTTTTTTACAAAATAATAAGGACGAATTCTAATTCTTTCCAAAGAATTAATAATTCTTTTTTGAGTTAAAATATCTAATTTATCAAATTGTTTTTCAAATTTAATTGAAAAATTAAAATCATACATCTTACAAATTCAACTTCCTTTTCATCTCTTCCATAGAAAGAACTCTTCCCGCCTTAATATCTTCTTCTGCTTCCTTAATATTTTTCTTTGTTTCTTCTGAAAGTTCCATAGAATCTTCAATCAAATCCCAAATAACTTCTTCAAAAGTTTCCTTGTCATAAAATTTTTTTTCAGCCAAAGCATTTCTTAAATCACTACTCACTTGTATTGTTGTAACCATATTAAACTATAGTTTACTATACTATATAAACTTTTATATTGGATAACTCCCAATTATTCCATCAATAGGTTCAGAAATTTCTTTTGTTTTTAAAATCTCTCCCACAACATCTTTTAAGAATCTAATTCTATCTCTTTCAATCCATTCTGCTAATTCGCTTTTATCCAATTTAGAATCATAAGAATGTTTAGTTGAATAACTTTGAAATTCAAAAGTAACTTCTATTCTCCCATTAATTTTTTCTGCTTTTGTAATTTCAACAGAAATATTACCATACTCTCCTAATAAAATTTCTTTTTCGTTATCAGTTAAAAATTCAGATGAAACAATAATAATATTTTCTTTAGTATCATTTGTCATTGTTTTATTTTCTAAATCTTCTGTCACATTTAATATATCTGTAGGGATTTCAATAATTTCTTCTTCAGAAGTTTCTTGATTTAAATTAGAAATTGAAACCAACTCAACACTATCATAAATAAAACTAATTTTTATATTCTCATTTTCTGGTATTAAATTTAATTTTGATAAATTAATTAAAATTACCTTTTTATTACTTCCCAAATAATCTTGCCCAAAACCTTCTTCTTCCACAGAATAATCTGTAGTAACAATAACTTGTTTATTTATAACATCAAAATGCACTGCTGAATCTTCAATTAATTTTCCATCTATGTTTACTGAACCAGATTTAATTTCTGCAGTTTCACTTTCTAATAAATCATAATTAAAAGACTCTCCAAAAGAAACACTGCCTTGAACTTCTTTTGTGAGTTTTAAAGACGCCTGTCCAGTCATAGTTTGAAAAAAATTAAAAGTACTTGCAAAAATTCCTCTAATAATTCCTCCAGTAATTGTAGTTTCAGATGAACTTTCAGAAATTGTATCTGTAGGAGATTCTAAAGCATCAAGATTTTCAGTTGAACTTGTATCTGAACTCTCGCTTGACTCAGAAATTTCATTTGATTCTAAAACCTGATTTTCTTGAGAAATTGTTTCTATTTTTTCTTCTTGAATAATTTCCTCAGAAACTTCTTGAATTTCCTCTTCCTCTTCAATATTCTTCTCTACATTCTCTAAAACTTCAGTTTGTGTTTCAGTTTTCTCGTTAAGTTCTATTTGTTCCTCAATTTCTTCAATATTAGAATTTTTAGAATCTGAGGAAGATTTTTCCTCTAAAACATTCAAAATAAAAGAAACTTGCGGATAAATTTTTTTTGTTCCAATAACTCCATAACCCTCTCCTCCTCCTAAAATAGATTTATCTTCAACATAAAAATCTCCTTTAATAATTTCTTCAGTAACAATATCAGACAAAATATATTCATAAGAATTTCCCTCCATTTCAAAAATAACTTTTGAAGAAGCAGGAATTAATTCTCCTTCTCTTAAAGACAAACTCAAAAATCCATTTAATGATTCTCCTTCAATATAATTAGAATCTAAATCCAAACTTACCTTACCAGAAATTTTAGAATTAAAAAATAAAAATCCAAAAACTAAAATAATTAAAAATAAAATTCCTAAAAATAACCAAACAAAATTTCTATGAGAACTTTTTTTTTGTGTTCCGTGATATTCTGAAACAACCTTTCCATTTACACGCCTACTATGATAAGTATACGGACCATAGAGTTTTCCATTCTTCTTAATATATTTCTCATACACCACTTTTAATCACAAAAAATGTAAGTAACTGGTGTTTATTAAGATTTCTAAATAAAATTTTATTTAAAAATTACTTCAACTAAATTTTTCTAAAAATTAAAAAATTATTCAACAATTTCTTGCTGTTCTACAGGTGGTTGATATGGAACCAAAGTCAAAACTTCATCTCCAAAAGGAATTTGAATATATCCATTCTGCTGAAGTTGACTAAGTAAAGCATTCAAAACTATATCTTGTGCTTCCATTTGTTTTTCAACAACATACCCATTAAATGCAGGTCTTAAAGCAAACGAATAAACAACAGCAATCGCAAGAACTATAATTACAACAGCCATTATAGCAATCAATTTTCCTTGTTTATTCATAGGTTTACATGTTCTCGGTACTTTTCTTTGTTTCATTTTATTCTCCAAATTTAATTAGTTGTAATTTCAATCATAGTTATAACATCTTTCCAAGCCGTTTCACCAACACCATCTGCATACACAGAAATAGTATCTCCTGCCTCAAAAGTTACAACCCCTGTTGATTGAACATCATAATCTTTTTGTGCACCACTTGATGATGCACTAACTTCGTTTCCAAAATTAATAGCTTTACCATTTTTATAAATTACTATTTCAACTCTTCCACCTTCAGCTATATCAATCACTTCTAAGTTAGTTGAAATTCCAGTAATACTTCCTTCTCTCATCATAACATACCCTTTATTTGAATCCATACTAACTCCTCCAACACTTTCTAAAAATCCGTCTGTCATATCACCGCTATAACCAAAATTCAAAAACTGCCTTTGCTCAACAGGCGCAGGAGCTATTTGTTCTCCACCAAAAGTCAATACAAACAACTTCTCATCTGCAATATCAACTTCATAAATTTCTAAATTAGTATCATCAATATTATCAATATCTATCTGCTCAGGTAAATCAGAATAATCAACAGATTCTACATTTGTAATCTCTGCTGTGTTTAAACCTTTTTCTATAACAACATCTTCCACTGCTTCAGGAATTGTAGACGCTGTTGCAACTACACCAACAGCTAAAAATAAAATTATACCTACAGCTAAACAACCTACTTTTCTCATTATAAAAAATACGTAAATGTCATATTTAAAGTTTATTGATTAAGAATTAAATTTTACCATTTATAATATTTTAAATTCAAATGTAAAGGGTAATTAATTTTTCTTATTTGGTAAGGAAATTTTTTCAACACCCTTCACCCAATCTTCTACATATTATCTCTTTTAATTCGTCATTTTCCGCGGAGAGTTCTTCATACCTTAAATCTTCTTTTTGGTTAAGTTCTTGGATTGCTTTTATAGAAACTATTTGGGCATTATAAGAATCCATCTGTAAAATTTCTTCGCCATCTAAAAACTCTCCACTACCTTGAACACTCTCAGGGAAAATCTCCCTATATTCTTGAGCTATATAATTATAATAATAATCGTCTGTAATGGAATCATGTTTTGATTTGTAATCATCAGTATACTTGAATTTAACAGGCCTCAATTTCATTATTGTATTTATTGCATTATCAATATCTTGAATATCTGTTTTAATTCTTTTATCTGAATTTGCCAACCAATCACCTGAAGCAGTTTTTGAGGCAGTTCCTTCAACTTCTAAATCGTTTGTTGCTGGAGCTCTCCCAATCCCAACATTTCCAGTCAAAATCACATCTCTTTGTCCTGATGAGCCTGCTTGAATATTTAAATTACCAGAAGAGTCACTAAACATATAATTTGTTAATGCGCCTGAACTTGTTATTAAGTTAATACCATATCCATATGTATCTGCTGATTGTTTTACGGCTAACTTCGCATTGGCTGGACTACTCGTCCCAATCCCCACTCTCCCACTCGTCACATTAACATAAAAATCAGAATTATTAATCGCAAAATCCTTTGAAGAATTAACAGGCGTAATCAAATCCCCAATTGTCTGCCAAATTGAATTACTCGTCGCTGAATCTTCGGCTGTTTTCACGCAATAAATCAAACTCGCATCAGCATCTGCCCAGGTTGGTTTGGA
>JBDLJZ010000037.1:0-5086 GCA_039714095.1 Nanobdellota archaeon
CTCATCTGACAGCGAGGAAACTGTCCTTGCGGCGGCGGCCGTTGCTTCCATTTCGGGCACCAAGATGGCCAGTTCGCGCAGCTATTTTTAAAAAATTCTTCTTGTAAAATTTTATCATTAAAATCTAAATCATTTGTGAGAAAAAAATATTTATCATAACTATTCTCTTTAACAAATTCATTTATAGATTCCCAAATTATAGCATCTTTAAAACCGCTATCAACACCATTTTCTTTTTTATAAAAAGGCTTTTCTCTTAGCAAAACTTTTTTAATTAATTTGGGTAAAATTTCTATTGGAGGATTTTTTATTTTAATGATACTATATGCTCCTAAATAATTATTCATTTTTTCTTCTAAATATTGGCGATATTCTAATTGAGCACAATTCAACTCAAATCCTTCTAATTTTGAAAACTTAGCAAACATATTTTTTAATTTTGAAAAATCTTCATTAAAACAAGAAACTTGCTGATTTAATATTTCTCCAAGAACAATCTCTGGTAAGGCTATATGAATTTTAGTTATTTTTTCATAATTAAAATTATTTACTATATTTTGATATAAATATTTATTTGTTTCCAAAAAAGAATAATTATTACAAGAGAGTTTTTTCCCAGAATAACTCCCTAATTGATTTGTATCTATTATAACCAAAATTCTTTTTTCTTTACTTTCTAATTCTTCCATATTATCTCTTTTTCTCCTCTCCAAAACCATCAACACTCTTATGCCCAAACTTTCTATCCTTAACAATCAATGTTGTTGTCGGAGCTTTAACATTCTTAGAAAATAATTGTTCGTGTCCCAAACAAAATCCAACCATAATCACAAAATCAACACCAGCGTCATTCAACACCTGCGCCTCTCCAAACGGATTACATGCCAACTCTTCTGGATTATCAGTCATCTTAGGAACTTTAATTTCATCTCGCGTCAAACCACAAACATCACAACAAACAGAATACACTTCAAAATCATCATTAAAAATTTTATCTAATTCTTCACCATATTTTCGCAATCCCTTACAAAAAGCAATCCCAATTTTCTTATAGCCCATCTTTTTACAAAATTCTTGCACTTCTTCAATCCGACTCACACTCGTATTTGTATCAATCACCACACCATAAGAATTATTCAAAATTTTATTATCATTCTCGTCTAAACTATTATATTTCTCAATCAAACTTTCTTTATCATTCAACTCTTTTATTTCCATGTTAAAATTTATTTATTTTTCAAAAGAATCATAGCTGAATCATATTTAGATTGAATAATCTCTTTGCCTTCAAGACTAAGTTTATTCCAACTCCTATTTAACTTTCCAATTAACCAATCATTCGCTTTACCAATATCCATTTTATGACTAAAAAATGCCAAATAAAAAAGAGAACTAATAGAATCAAAATGAGACATTCCATCAGCATCGGCAACGCACAAAGTTTCTACGCTTTTTTGAGATTTAATTTTACTTCCTCTGTGAGAAATTATGCAATCTTTTACTAATTCAATTTTATTTTGAGAGTAATCAAATTTTTTCAATATTTTCTCTGCTTCAATGGCACCATAGATATGATGATCTTCATAAAAATCGTGATTAATTATACTAGCATAATCATGAAGCAAAGAGGCAACTTCTACAATTTCCACATCTGCATTGAGTTTTTCAGCCATCATCTTTGCATACTTAACAACACCAAGAATATGATATTTCCAAATTCCATAACCAAAATAATTAGTCTCCTTTTTACAAGCATCTTCAACAAGCCTTGCAATAGAATTTATCATTTAAAAAAATCTTTTTCTAAGTTTAAATAAGTTTATATTCTCAAAATATTCTAAATTACCTTTCTTATTATAAACAATATAAGATTCAAAACGAATATTATTACCTTTTACTATACAACCATCTCTTGCAAATTTCTGAGCACATCCTACTGCATTTTCTTGTCTAAAAAAAGACTTAAGAAAAAGATAATGATACTCTCTTCCTGTAATCCCAATAATTCCAAAACCTTTTTTTTGCGTATTCTCTATAGCAATATTGCTCAAAATATTTTCTTGGCATTGTTGATATGTATATATTTTATTTCCCATTTTATAACTTAATCAATCTAGTTTTTAAAATTTTATAATTATTTCTTTATTCACTTTTCTCTTTCCCAAATTTTGAATTATTTTTTATCAAATTAAGACAAATGAGTTAGACGTGTACTAATGTACATAAGAACTCATTTAACGCAAAGTTGATGAAAAAGAAACAAAATCCTTTCAAGATTTTTTCTGTTCAATCTTAACACCAAGCTCTTCAAGTCTCTTAATATGCGCCTGCATAACAACTTCAACATTCTGAATCATTTTAACAAGCTCATTTCTCTCATTCAATAAAGTACTCAAAGCTCCTTGATGATGTCCAACTTCCTGTTCCTTAGAAACTTGAGGCATTTTTGAAACTTCAGGTTGTGCTTCTTTCTTCTCAAAACTCGTAGAACTAAGTGCATTCTCTAAACTATCTTTGTTTATTTCCATAAAAATTTGTAAAAAGAAAGATTAATAAAACTTCCTACAACTCAAATTCTTCAATAAAATTCACAATATTCTTATATTTTTCTAAATATCTAAACCCTTTAATTGTTAAAGAAATATGCTTACCATTTTTATCTTTCATCTCTTTTACAAGTTCTTTATCTAAAAGTTCTCTTAAATAAATAGAAAACCTTTTACTAGAAAGATTAGAACGTCTCAAAAGAGGTGTAGGTTTAATTGAATTGTGATTGTCCTGGATGATTTTTAAAATGTCTCTTACAACTTCTAGTTTTTCTCTTTTCTTAATCATTTTAACCAGAACCAATTGTTCGCAGAACTTTATATGTAATGAATAAAAAAATTCCTAAAGAAAATAAATAAATAAAAATTTGTGATAGTGCAAAAAAATTAGGAATTAAAACATCAAGAATATTAAAAATCCAAAATCCAAAAAGCAACAAATAAATTAAATGTAGTTGAGGATTTTTTTTCTTTTTAGAAACTTTATGAGATAAATAACTTAATAAGGTAACAAATAAAAATAAAATAAATTGTAATGATAAAAGAATTCCTATATTTTGCGTTGAAATACTAATAATAGAAATTATAAGAGCTAAAAAATGAAAAGCATAAATCCCAATTTTTTTAAATTTCCATTTTTTCCAAATTAAACTATAAAGAAGATAAAATATTGCCATAGAACTTGCGTATAAAAATAAAAATAGTGTTGAAGTTCCAATAAATCTATGAGAAAATTCAAAAGTTCTTGGAATATTAAAAAACATTAATAAAAATCTTATAGAAAATCTAAAGAAAAAAGCAACAGCAAAAAATAAAAAAGCCATTCTAAAATATTTAATCCCTTTATGAGAACTTAATTCATACATTTCTTTTGTACTAAAATAAATCATTAAACTACAAACTATAATTACAAATGAATAGATTAATTCCATTCCAAAACCTATTGATGCTAACTTTCTAAGACCTTGTCCAATTCCTCCTTCTATAGTTTTTCCAGTTAAATAATTTATTGACATTTTTCACTAAAGAAAACTAATTATTTAAACTTTTAAAAAGAATGGAACATTTATCCACTTTGTTTAAATAATGTTTTTTTATTTTACCAAAACATATAAATAATTCCCAAACTAATTCTGATTATGAAGCAACAAATTTATCGTTGGACAATAAAAGATAAATGGATTTATGTCCTTGCCATCACACCTTTTTTAATTGCTTTTATTGGTGCATCTTATCTTATTGGAACAATATCAATTTATTTAACTTTAATTTTTTTTAGTCTTTATATTATTAGCAACATATTTCAAGCAGGAGCTTGTACAGGATGTCCTTATAGAGGAAAATATTGCCCACCACTTTTTGGAGTTTATTTAGGAAACATTTTATCAACAATTATCTACAAGAATAAAAAATACGATTTAAAATTTATAAAATTACATGGAAAAATTGCAGAAATTATTATTTATCTCACGTTTTTATTTCCTATATATTGGTTATTTAGTTTAAACTGGTACTTTGTGGTTATTTATTTTTCTTTATTGCTCACACATTTAATTTTATTTATGCCTACTCAATGTGAAAAATGCAGTTATAATGAAATATGTCCTGGAGGAATTGCTTGGAAAAAGTGCAAAAAAATAAAAAAAAGTAAACAAATTTCCAATTTTTAAGAATATTCTAAAGTTAACAACCCATTAATAAATTACATTAAATCTAACAATTCAAAACATATAAATAATTCCCAAACTAACTCTGATTATGAAGCAACAAATTATAAATGAAATTCACAAAGCAACAAAGTTAGGGAAAAAAGAAATAGAAAATATAATTGAAATTCCTCCTTCAGAAAAAATGGGAGATTACGCTTTTCCTTGTTTTGTTTTTTCTAAAAAATTAAAAAAATCTCCAAATAAAATTGCAGAAGAATTAAAGAAAAAAATTAAGTTAAAAGATTTTGAAAAAATTAAAGTGCAAGGACCTTATCTTAATTTTTTTGTTGATAAAAAAAAGTTAGTTGAAAAAATTTTAAATGAAGTTAAGAAAAAAGATTTCGGGAAAAATAAAAAGAAAAGCGAAAAAGTTGTTGTTGAATTTCCCTCACCAAATACAAATAAACCATTACACCTCGGGCATTTAAGAAATATGGCAATAGGAGAAAGTATATCCAGAATAGCTGAATTCGTTGGAGACAAAGTTAAAAGAGTGAATTTAAACAATGATAGAGGAATTCACATTTGCAAATCTATGTTAGCATATAAAGATTTTGGAAAAAATAAAAATCCAAATAAAAAATCAGACCATTTTGTAGGAGATTTTTATGTTAAATTTAATAAATTAGTTAAACAAAATAAAAATTATGAAACTAAAGTTCTAAAATTACTTCAAAAATGGGAAGTTGGAGACAAAGACACAATAGAACTTTGGAAAAAAATGAATAAATGGGCACTTGATGGATTTAAAGAAACTTATAAAAATTTTAATATAAAACATGATAAAGAATATTTTGAAAGTGAAATTTACAAAAAAGGAAAGGAAGTTAT
>JBDLJZ010000038.1:0-4467 GCA_039714095.1 Nanobdellota archaeon
TTGCATAAATGCATAAATTATTGTTGAGCCGACAAAACTCATTCCTCTTTTTTTGAGGTCTTTTGAAATTTTATCTGAGAGTTCTGTTTTTGAAGGTATTTGTTTATGGGTTTTATAATTATTTTTTATTGGTTTATTTTTTACAAATGACCAAATATACTTATTAAATGAGCCAAATTCTTTTTGTATTTTGATAAAGATTTTTGCGTTTTGTATTGTTGATTTTATTTTTAATTTATTTCTAATAATTCCTTTATTTTCTAAAAGTTCTTGGATTTTTTTATCTTCATATTTTGCTATTTTTTTATAATTAAAATTATCAAATGCCTTTCTATAGTTTTTTCTTTTTTTTAAAATAGTCAGCCAAGATAGTCCTGCTTGGGCTCCTTCAAGAATTAGCATTTCAAAAAGTTTCTTTTCGTTATGAACTTCTATACCCCATTCTTTATCATGATATTTTTTATTAATTGGATTATTTGAAGCCCATGCACATCTTTTCATTTAATTATTTAATTTTTTCACAAAATTTTTTTATTCTTCGCATTGATTCCTCAGGGGTTATTTTTTTATCTCTTAATCCTAAAACATATTTTGGTTTTGCGCTTAAACTTTCCATGTCTTGAAAAACATGACCTTCATTTCCTCCAAAAGTACAAAAAAATGCAACATTTTTTAGTTTGTTTTTAGTTAAATAAGTTCTAATTGCAGGAGTCATTGTTCCTGCCCAGTTTGGTGTTCCAATAATTACTAAATTATAATTCTTGGGATTTTCTTTATGATTTATTTTAGTTAATTCTTTTTTTAATGCGTCATATCCTGAAATTACCCATCCTATAACTTTTCTTTTTCGGTCTTTTTCATCAATGATTTCATCTAAATCAGCATTCAGTAATTTTGCAATTTGTTCTGCAACTAATTTTGTATTTCCTGTTCTTGAATAATAAACAACTAGTATTTTCATAATTAATTAAATGTAATTTAGACTTTTAAATTTAATGAAATAATTTTTGATTTAAGATAGCCCCGCCCGGATTCGAACCGGGGTCACTGCCTCCAAAGGGCAGCATACTTGACCACTGTACTACGGGGCTGCAAAGTTTATAGTTAGAGTTAATTTATAAGATTTATGGACTTAGTCTTTTGAGAATTACTTAAACATCCTGTTATAATAAATAGTTCTGTTAATATCTTGTTTTGTTGGGTTAATCCACCCAAGAAGTGTTTTAAGTTTCAATGGTTTATATTTTTCTCCAAGAAGTGTTGCTGCGAGTCGTTTGTATTCTTGACTGGCTTTTGAATTTGGTTTGTGGAAGGTGGAAGGTTTAAATTGCGAAAGAGATTTTAGAATTTTTATATCGTGGGGAATTACTGCCATAACAGGAACTTCTGCAGTTTCTTCAATTTCTTTTGGAGTTAATTCAAAGTTTTTATTATGTACTTTATTTAGTACTAATCCAATTATTGGATTGCCTCTGCTTTTTGCAATTTTTGTTGCTTTGAGAGTAGTTGAAAGTGTTGGTAAATCTGGAGTTGTTACGATTAAAAGTTTGTCTGATGTAAGCATTACTGCGAGAGTTTCTTCGTTTAGAGAAGGAGACGAATCAATTAGTATTATGTCGTATCTTTTTTTTAGAAGTTTTATTTTGTCTTTTAATTTTAATGGGTTTATTTTTTCTTTGTTAAAAACTGAGGCAGGAATTATATCAATTTCTCCAATATTATGGATTGCTTCTTTTGCGTGTTTTTTTCCTTTGAGAACATCATGAATTGTTGTTTCTGGGTCAATTAAGTTAAGATGAATTCCTAAATTTGGAGCAGAAAAATTTCCATCAATAAGTAAAACTTTTTTTCCAAAATTTGCAAGAGCCCCTCCCAAAGCCACGACTGTTGAAGTTTTTCCAACACCTCCTTTTAAACTGAGGACTCCAATTATTTTCCCCATTCTTAATAGAAGTTATTTTTATTTATATATTTTGTGAGTGTGAAATTTGCTAATGACATTTATTTGGGCATACCCTTGACATTACCCTGAAAAATTCTTGAAAAGAATTTTTACTAACCTCACACCACAGGTGTATACAAAAGAGGTGTGAGAACTTCTACGAGACCCCGGGACATTTTTTCTACATTCAAGAGTGTACCCCGAAACTTTTCAGGAAAAAAATGTATACTAAGTTTACACTCAAGAGTGTACCCCGAAACTTTTCAGGAAAAAAAGTTTACTAGGGGCATACCACAGGCATTACCCTGAAAAATTCTTTTCAAGAATTTTTACTAAGGGCAAAGATTTAAAAAAGAATTTTACCCATTTAAAAAATGGTAAAAAAATCTGAAAAAAGTAAAGTAGAAATAGCTGAAAATGTTGAAGAAAAAGTAGAATCAAAAGAATTATCTGAGATTAAAAAAAATAAAAAATCTAAACTTAGCCAGGGAGAGTATGAAAAAAAAGTTTTGGAATTAGCTGATAAAGGTTTAACTTCTGAAAAAATTGGGGAAGAATTAAGAAAGCAAAATATTCATCCAAAAGAATATGAAAAAAAAATTTCTAAAATTTTAGGAGATAAATATGTTAACCCTGATTTGAAGAATGTTGAATCTAAACTTGAAAGAATTAAAACTCATTTTCAAAAGAATAAACAAGATAAAAGAGCAATGAGAGAAAAGGACAGGATTTTTGCTCAACTTAGAAAACTTAAGAAGTATTTTAAGGTGTAACTATTTTATTTTAAAAATGGGTGAGAAAATTTTAGAATTAATTAAAAGAAGAGCGAATGAATTTTTAGAGAAATCTAAAGATAAAGAAGTTTATGTTGTTAGCCATTTTGATACTGATGGAATAACTTCTGCTTCAATTATTATTAATTCGCTTAAGAGGCTTGATAAAAAATTTTCTGTAAAAATTATTAAGAGTCTGGACAAAAAATTTATTGATACACTTCCAAAAGATAAATTAATTTTGTTTTTGGATTTGGCTTCAAGTTTGTTGGATTATATTTCTCAATTAGAATTTGAAAATGTTTTTGTTATAGATCATCATAAGATTGGAGAAGTTCCTGAAAATATTTATGTAATCAATTCTGAACTTTTTGATGAACAAAAAATAAGTGCTTCTGGTTTGACTTATCTTTTTTGTAAAGAGATAAACTCAAGAAATAGAGAGTTTGCAAAGTTAGCTATTTTAGGAATGATTGGAGATAGACTTGAATCTGAAATTGATAAATTAAATAATGGGATTCTGAATGATGGAGAAATAAAAAGAAAAAGAGGACTTTTGATTTATCCTTCTACTCGTCCTTTGAATAGGACTTTAGAATTTTGTTCAAATCCTTATATTCCAAATGTGACTGGGAATATTAAAGGAGTTTTAGAACTTTTAAGAGAGAGTGGTTTGCAACCAATTAATGGAAAATACCCTTCTATTATTGAGCTTAATGATGATGAAATGCAGAGATTGGTTACGTCAATTATTTTAAGAAATTCTGAAATAAATGAAGAAGGGATTTTAGGAGATATTTTTTTAATTAAATTATTTAATAAGTTAGAAGATGCGCGAGAATTGAGTGCAATTGTTAATGCTTGTTCTCGGTTTGGGGAGAGCGGAGTTGCTTTGCAGTTTTGTATGGAAATATCTAAAGCAAGAAAAAAAGCTGAATCTATTCATGCTAAGTACAAGCAAGGTTTGATTGCTGGATTGAAATTTGCAACTAACGTAGAAAAAATTCAAGGAAATGGTTATGTAATTATTAATGGGGGAGAAGAAATAAAAGATGTGATGGCAGGAACTATTGCAAGCATTCTTTCAAGTTCTAATACTTATGAAGTTGGAACGATTGTTATTGTTCTTTCTTATGTTGAAGACAAAATTAAAGTTTCTGTAAGAATTGTTGGAAATAATGGGCGTGATTTACACAAATTTCTTGAACCTATTGTTGAAGTTGTGGGGGGAGAAGTTGGAGGACATGCAAATGCTGCAGGATGTAATATTTCTATTGAGAAAGAGAGTGAATTCATTGAATTATTGAAAAAGAATTTAGAGATTGAGTTAGTGAGAGTTTGATTTAAATCTCTTCAGGAAATTCCTCAAAACTTTCTTCTGATTCAATAAACTTAATTATTTTTGTTGCTGTGATTTGGTTTTTATTTTTAATATTTTCATCTGAGTCTATGTTTATGTAATTTCCGACTTGTAAATCAGATAGTTGCATTGTTTTCTCTTCTGATTCTGGAGTAAATGCGAATTCAGTAATTTGTGTGTCTTGATTAGTATTTACTGTTATACTAATAAATTTTGTTTCTTGTCCTGGAAGGTATCTTTCAAAAGAAGGTATTTCTAAGATTAGATAATTTTCTGAAATTTCTTTTATTTCTCCTCCAATAGAAAATACTTCTTCTGGTGGTTTAGGAAATAATTCATCTATGGCAGTTTTGTATTCTTTAACAGAGTTTTTTCCTAAAAAATATCCTGCT
>JBDLJZ010000039.1:0-4089 GCA_039714095.1 Nanobdellota archaeon
CTAAAAATCTCAAAACAAAACCTAAAATTATAATTAAAACTAACCATTTTCTTGAATCATTTGAAAGAAAAAAATTTAAAATTTTATCAAGAGATTTATCAAAAATGTTTTTACTCTTTTTTTCCTTAGTTGATTCTTCCATTGTTATTCTTCAATTTTTTTTATCATATCTGTGAATGCTGGACGTGTGATTAAAATACCTGTGCTAATCCCAATTATTGTTGTTACTGCAAAACCTTTTAGCAAACCTGCTCCTGCCCATAAAAGAGGGAAAAGAGAAACAAGTGTTGTGAAATAAGCACCTAAAATAATTGCAAAAGCTCTTTTTAATTTTTGTTTTAAACTAAGTATTGATTTTTGGATTGATTCATCAATTATAACAATTAAATCATCTATTCCAGTTCCAATTGTTGCAAGAATTCCTGCAATGCTTGGGATGTCAATATTCCATTCTATAAATGATGCTATTCCAAGAATTATTATTATTTCTGAAAAACTTGTTATCAAAAGAGCTATTGAAGATTTAAAATTTTTGTATCTAAAAAAAATTATAACTGCAACTGCAAGAAGAGCCACAAGGCCTGCCAATAAAATTGTGTTTATGAATTCTTTTCCTAAAACTGGTGAAATTGTATCAAGTTTCACTATTTCAAGCTTGTATGGAAGACTTCCTGTTATGAGAATAGTTTGAAGCTTATGCATGGCATCTTCAGTTGCGTCAATTGCGTCATCTCTTGTTTCTCCATTTCCAGAACCTGAAATTGCAATTTGTGTTGTTGCACTACCTTTTAATCCAACTCCAATAAATAAACTATCAACTAAATTATCATCTAAATAAAGATCAAGTTGTTTAGAAAGATATTCTGAATTATTTAAACTAACATCTAAGCTATCAGTTATTCTTGCTTGCCTGTTTGCAGCTTCTTCACTTAGATATACTGAGAATCTAAAATTGCAATAATAACCTGTTGAAGATTCTTGACAGCTTTCAATCCCTGCGCAAGTTGCATCACCTCTACAAACCGAAGTTACATCTTTTTCTTTGCCTCCAACAAAAACAGTTTCATTTCCTATTTTTGCCTCAAATTTACCTTGCTTTGATAAAAGGTCTTCTAAATCTTTTGGGGTTGCTCCTGCAATTTCAACTAACATAAAATGATTTCCAGATAAATCTGAAACCGGCAATACCTTCAAATCTGTCAAACCAAATTCATTTAATCTGTTGCTTGTTATTTCAACTAAATCATTAATTTCTGATGAAGAAAGGTCTTTTCCTTCTGCTTTAATCAGGGCACGTGAACCTCCTGCTAAATCAAGCCCCATTTTAATACTTGTTTTTGGAATTTCTGCAACAGTTATTTTGGGAGGAGAATTAGTAAATAAAACAATTTCAGAATCAATAGTTTGGATTATTGTTTTTATGTTTTCTCCTGAAACATATTTATCTTTTAAAGCAAATGAAAAGTCTTCTGTGTTTTTTATAATTTTTCTATCAATTTGGGTTATTATTTGTCCTTGTCTTAAACCTTGTTCAAAAGAAGTGGAGTTTGTATTTACGCTTGTTATAATAACTCCTTCATAAAAAAAATTAGTAAAATTAAAAATTGATAAAAATGATAAAAATAAAATTATTATTAATAGCCAAATTTTCCAAGTTAATTTCATTTCTTTTTCTCCACATACCATTTAAGAATTGAAACATTAGTAATCCATGTGTTAAGAATATCAAATCCTAATCCAATTACAAGAATTGTAAAAATTTGAGTTAAAATTACTGAGAAAGATTTCACAACTATTAATGCGAAAAGAATTGCTAAAAGAGATGTAAGAGTCATTGTGATTCCTGTTTTAAATGCTCCAAAAATTCTGTAGTTTAAAGTTCCTTCATTTCTTTTAAGAATTCTAGTTGTAAGAAGAATGTCTGTGTCAACTGAATAACCAATTAACATTAAAAATGCTACAATTCCTGCGCTTGACATTTTTATTCCAAAAAAATCAACTAATGCAAGAGTCATTAAAATATCTGCAAGAGCTGAAATTATTACTGCCACAGAAGGAATAAATGTTCTAAAAATTACAAAAACTACAAACGCCATAAAAATAAATGCAAAAAGAATTGCTAAAAGAAGTTGGTTGTAAAAACTTTCACTTAAAATAGAACCAGTAAATTCAAAACTGGAATTTTCTTCATTTAATTCATAACCAAGATAAGATTCAATTATCTCTTTTGTGGATTTTCCTTCTAAAGTTGTTTCAATTATTACTGCTTTTTGTTCTCGTGTCAGCAAATCGTAAATGCTTCTTATATTTAGTTCATCTAATTCTTTAGAAAGGTCTGTCTTTAATTTATCTATTTCAAATGAACCATAAACAGTTACAGATGTTCCTCCTGTAAGAGAGATATCTTTGTAAATAAAATCATTATTTTGTGTATAAAAAAATCCTATATAAACCACTGACAAAAGAAGTAATGCTAAAGGAATTAGTAATAATTTCTTGTAATACTTATCATGCCAATCTGAAAATTTTTGTTTGTTCATTTTTATTGATTGGTTGATTCCTTTAAAATTTTTATGGCTTCTTCTGATTTTGAAGAAGGTACAAATAAATAGTCATGATAGTATGCAGAGACTGCATTTATGCTAATTTTTGCTTTTGCTAAAACTTCTGTAATCTTTACTAAAAAACCTGTTGCTTCCAAATCAGAATTAACATTTAATGTTATCATATCCCAAACTCCTTCGTATTTTAGATTATATTCTTCTGCTTGTTCTTTTTTTAAAATCAATGTGGTACCTTCTTTTTCTCTAAAAACCATTTTTGGAGCGATTTTTATATCTATACTTTTGTTTGTTGTGCAAAATACAAATCCTTTGTCAACCAATTCTGGTTGCATATTTTTTATTAATTCATTTAAATCTTTTATTGCCATTTGTGAGAGTGCGCGGACGGGGAATCGAACCCCGATCAATTGGTTGGAAGCCAATTATTCTGCCTTTAAACTATCCACGCCTGATATGGAAAGATTGTAAGCATTTTTAAAATTTATTGATTTATTTTGCAAATTTATATAAAACTAAATAAGCCTTTTTGAACTATTAAAACTCCATGAACAATACTAATTGAGGAAGGTATCTGTATAATTATTGATATTAAAATAATAATTCCACTTAAAAAATCAACCCAACTAGCAAAATTTTTTAGAAACCCTAACATTGATTTAAGAATTAAAATTGACCCAAGTAGTAAAGGAATTTGGTTGGGAAAATTGAAATATGCACCAAAAATTAACACAAATCCTGCTATTAAATCTATTAATCCTAAAAATTTTATCAACATATTTTTTAAACTAATTTATCTCTTTTAAATTATGCGCCCGTAGCTCAGCTGGATAGAGCACTTCCCTCCTAAGTAAATTGGAAATTTCATTCCTATTTTACAAAACGTGGAAAGGAAGGGGCCGTAGGTTCAAATCCTACCGGGCGCGTAAATATCAAAATAAAAGGTTTTAAAAATAGAAAAAGTTTTGCAATTCTGAAGACGGCCATAGTAGGTTGGAAACATCTGTTCTCTTTCCGAACACAGAAATTAAGCTTCCTACGCTGTTTGTATTAGTGTCCTACAAGACGCAAAGCATCAGTGCTGTCTCTCATTATTTTTTATGAAAGCCAAAAATAAGAAAAAAAATTGGAATTATTTTTAAGAAAAGAAATTAACTCTTCTTGAATTTTCCAATAAGTTCTACTAAATCTGTTTGTCCCAAGAAAACAGACCTACAACAGTATCTTTCAATTTCAAGTTCGTCTAAGACTTTTTTTGGATTTTCTCCTTCTTCAACTCGCTGTTTGAAATCTTCCCATAAATGGCCTATTGGTTTTCCGCAAGAAAAACATCTAACTGGAATTATCATAATATTATTCCTATAAAACAGTTTTTAAAGTTTTTGAAAATTGATTTTGAGACCTATCAAAAAATTACGAAATTTTTATAAATTAATTTATTTTTAGAAAAAATCAAAAGAGGTAAGTTAAATGTCTAAAAAATGTATATACTGTAATATTGAAATAAATAAAGATTGTGTGGTGGATA
>JBDLJZ010000040.1:0-3808 GCA_039714095.1 Nanobdellota archaeon
TTTTTTAAATTTTAAATAGAAAAATAAATAAAAAATCATTTAGTAATTATAAAAGACTGTGAAAACAAAAAGAAAACCGGAGAATAGTTTATCTGAAAAAGAGATGATTAAAATAGAAGAAGGTAAACTTGAAAAAAGGAGAATAGCATTGCATATGAAGTTTATTAAAAATCATTTGGATAAATTTAATAAAATAGAGAGGAGATTACATTCTTTAGGTAAAGATTTAGTTAAACGCAAGTCTTCTTTAGTTAAACAGATTTCATTTTTGAATAGGAAATTAAAAGAATCAAATAAAGAAAATTTGAATGTTAAAAAAGAAAAGATAGAGTTAGTTGATGCATTAAAAAAGGTTAAATTAAAAATAAAAGCAGAAAAATTAAACTTTTTTAATTGGGAAAAAAAATTAAAAAAATAATTCCATTTTCCTAAAAACTAAATATTAAAAATTATTGATTTTCTAATTCTTTTCTTTGCCTATATTCTTCAATTCTTTTTTTGTTTGTTGGACATTCTTTGTTAAAACAAAATATCCATGGACGTTTTCCTGCACGTAAACTCATTAGCATTGGAAAACCACATTCTTCACAAAGTTTTTCTGTTTTTTTAATTGTTCCAGGAGGGAGAGAAAAAGTTGTTTTACAATTTGGATATGCGTCACATGCAATAAAATGTTTTCGTGTTTTTTTAGAATAAGTTATTGCTAAGTTTCCTTTTTTACAAACAGGACATACACAGAGTTTGTTTTCAATTTTTTGCTGTTCTCTTTGTTTAATATTTGCGTCAAGTAATTCTTTTCCTATTTCTTTTTCATATTTTTCAAAATCTTTTGAAATTTTTATTATTGTGTTTTTTGCAGTATTAATTACATTTTGCTTCTTTTTTTCTAAGTCTTTTTTTGACTTAATTATACCTTGCATTTTTTCTTCAAGGTTTCTTGTTAATCTTTCATCAATAATAATTGGGGAGTGTTTTTCTAAAGTATTAATCAGTGAAATCCCGAGAGGCGTTGCTGTGACTGATTTATCTTTTACATATCCTCTATCATAAAGTGTTTCAATAATAGAAGAACGAGTTGCTTTTGTGCCGAGATTTCTTTTTTCAAGTTGTGAAATTATGGATGCTGGTGAATATCGTTTTGGAGGTTGAGTTTCTTTTTTTTCAATTTTTTGATTTATGATATTAACTTTTCCATTCATATCTGGAACTTCATTTTCTTTTTGTTTTGTTGGATAAATTTTCATCCATGCTTTTTTTCTTATTGACATGCCCCGAACAGAAAAAATTAATTTATCAACTTCTGCAGAAATTGTTTTATTATCTATTATTGCATTTTCACAAAATAATGAGAGAAATCTTTTTACAATAAGTTCATATATTTTTTCTTCGTAACCTGAATAAATTCCTTCATTACCTGTTGGATAAATTGAGGGGTGGGCTGGGTCTGTTTTTTTACCTTCTATTGGTTTGTCTTTTGTAATTAATTTTTCAACTTTATATTTTTTAGCAAGTTTTTGTAAAATTGTTTTATAGTCAACTGAAGAAGGTAATTTTTGTGAAGAGGTTCTGGGGTAAGAAATTGCTCCAGATAAATATAATGATTGAGCTGTTTTGAGTGTGTTTGAAGGAGTGATTCCATAAAACTTGTAGGCTTCTGTTTGAAGAGTTGTTAAATTAAATGGAGGATTTGGTGGAAGAGTATTTGATGTTTTTTTTGTTTTTGCTTCGGCAGTTTTTCCAATTAAATCTTTAAATTTTTCTAAATCTTTTTCATTAAATATATCTCTATTGTGTTTAAGTTCAAGTTTATGTTTTTTATTGTTAACTGTAATAAAAATTTGCCAGTATGGAACTGATTTGAATTCTTGAATTTCTTTTTCTTTTTTTACAATTAAATTTAATGCAGGGCCTTGTACTCGTCCGATTGACATTATTCTGAATGCGCCTGTTGTTTTAATTGAATTCATTAATGCTCGTGAAAGATTGATTCCATAAAACCAGTCAATATAGTGGCGGGCTTCTCCTGCTGATGCTTGCCCCCATTCAATATGTTTCTTTTTTTCTTCATATGCCTTGTTTAATTCGTTTGGAGTAAGTGTTGAGAATTTCATTCTGTTTGCATCTTTTTGTCTGCAAATATATTTTACAATATTTGTTCCTATTACTTCTCCTTCTATATCAAAATCTGTCGCGACTGTTAATTCTCCTGCATTTTTTGCAAGTTTTACCAATGTATCATAATATCTTTTTGTGAAATCCTTTTTTCTTGCTAAATAATTTGGAACCCAACTAATATCAAAAATTGGAATATATGAACCTGGAATATTTTGTTTTAGTGTAAACAAATGTCCTACTGCACAGGCTACAATTATTTTTTTCCCATTTCTATTTATTTCATAATAAGGAACTTTTTGGTAATTTTTTTGTGTGGGTTTTCCTAATGCTTGAGCAATTTTTGATGCTGCTTGGGGTTTTTCTGTAATAATAAGTTCATAGCCCTTATCCTTTAATTCTATTTTTGGTGGAATATATTTTTTTTCTTTTATTGTTGTTCTTTTTGAAGTTTTTTTTGCCCCTAGTAAAAATCTTTTAGAAAGATTTTTCGGGGTACGCCCTTGGGGGTTTATTTTATTTCTTGTTTTTCTTTTAGGGTTTTCTATTTTTTCTAATTGTTTTTTGTCTGGTTTTGAATAAATTTTTTCTACTGATTTTTTTATAACTTCTTCAATAGGTTGAGATTCTTTCACAGGGATTTCTTTTGATTTTTTTAGAATTTCTTCTTGCTGTGGTTTTTCTTTTTCTTGTTTTTCTGTTGTTTTTTTTAAATCACTTTCATCAACAGGAAAATAATTTTCAGATGATTTTTCTTCTTTGGTTTTTGTGGGTTTTTTCATTGATTTTATGAAGAATTAGGATTTAAATTATTTTTTGTTATTTTGTTAGAAATTAAATCTCAAAAATAGCTGGATTTCTTCCAACATGGATTACTTTTGTTTTTCCAATTTGTTCTTCAACTCCTCCTGCTTCATGTATATGTGCGGAAATTAAAACATCTGGATTGAATTTGTTAATTGCTTTTGTGACTGCTTTTGAACCAGGAAATCCTGAGAATTCTGCTTTGCTTCCGTGATGATGTGCATGCGTCACCATAATTTTCTTTTTTGAATCTTTGATTGCTTTGTGTCCTTTTTTTAGTGTTTCAAATATTGTTTCATCTTTTACCCAAAATGGTCCTGTTACTGGGTCGTATCCTGCACCGAAGATTCCTATGTCATCTTTTTTTATTGCATATCCATGGATATTTGTTGTGCCAGGATAGAGTTCTGCTAAAAAATTTGTTGTTGCCAAAGTTTCGTGGTTCCCTGGAATTAACAAAACTTCTTTTTTTGCTTTGATAAAAGGACCAATTAAATTTTTTGTTGATTTTTCAAGTAATGTTAAATCTCCTGCGAGGATTACTAAATCAACATTTTCTTCTTTTGCTTTTTTTGCTAATTTTTTTACAAGTCCTGTATCTCCGTGAATATCTCCTATTGCTAAAATTTTAGTTTTACGAGACAACTCCCTTGGTTTTCTCGTGCTTTTTCCTTGAATTTCTGAAGGGCGACATCTTTTTGTGCAATCCGATGGATGTCGCGTAGTTGCTTTCATACAGGAATAAAGATATGAGAATTAATAAGGTTTATTGATTTTGTTTTATTAGTTAGAGAAATAAAACAAGTAATTATATAAATAAAAATTTATTATTATATAAGATGAAAAAGGGGAATAAGTTGAATAAATTACAAGTTGGATTATCTGCAGTTTT
>JBDLJZ010000041.1:0-3592 GCA_039714095.1 Nanobdellota archaeon
AAGATACGATTGTAATAAATAGGAGTTTAACAGATTTGGATTTGTTTGTTAAGGATTTTTTACATATTTTTAAGAGACATACAGATTATTTGATTGTTAGTGGTTTTGTTGGTATTTGCACAGGGAGAATTAGAGGAACAGAAGATGTTGATATTCTTATGGAAATCATGGAAAAAGATAGATTTACAAAACTTTTTAATGATTTAATTAAAAATGGATTTTGGTGTTATCAAGGAGATGATGTAGAAGAAATATATGATTATATAAAAAATATGCAGAACATTAGGTTTGCAAGAATTAATGAGGTTTTTCCAAATATGAAAATTGTAGTAATCGATAAATCAAAAAAAACACAATTTTATGAGCTTAATCATCCTCAGAAAATTAAAGTTCAAAATTTTGAATTTAAAATTCCTCCTATAGAATTTGAAATTTTGTATAAAGAAATTATTTTAGGTTCTGATAAAGATATTGCAGATGCGAGACATTTACGTGTTTTTTTTTCAGAATTTTTATCTGAAAAAAAATTTGAAGAATATAAAAAAATAATTAAAAGAAAATAAAATGAAAATACTAACTGATTTGGATTATGTTGAAATTTATTCTGAAAAGTTGAAAAACAATTTTTTTATTTTTGAACAGCAAAAAAAATTAATCAATTCTCAAATTCAAGGAAGTTTGTCTATAATGAGAAATATGTTTGGAAAATATAATTTTAAGTTAGAGGCGAGAAAATATTTAAGGGAAGTTGGAATATTAAAATAAAAACTGAAAATGATGCAAAACAAGATTTAAGGTATGAACAACTAAAAAAAAGAGAATGATGCTTTGAAAGAAATTTTGTGTAGAAGATTGGGTGAAGGGTGTTGAAAATTTTAATTTATTTCTGATTGAAAAGGTTGAGAAATGTGAATCTGTAATGTTAATGGTTGGTGATAAATCTGTGACTGTCAATGGTATTGGTTGTGAATAATTTTTTTTGTCTTCGGTAATTTAGCACTCAAGAGTGTACAACCACAAGGGTTGCGAGAACTTACAAGCAGGTCCTGAAAAATTTTGTAAAAATTTTTACTAAGGGCAAAAGGCTTTTAAACTGAATTGATTTTTGTATTTAATAGGATTTTCTCATCCGAAATTTATAATAAAATGACTAGTAATAAAAATTATGATGCTGAATCAATCAAAGTTTTAGAAGGGCTTGAAGGAGTTAGAAAAAGACCTGCAATGTATATTGGTTCTACTGGAGAAGAAGGGATTCATCATTGTGTTTATGAAGTAATTGACAACTCAGTTGATGAGGCTATGGCAGGACATGGGGATAGAATAAGTGTTTCAATAAACAGTGATGGCTCTGTGACTGTTGAAGACAATGGCAGAGGTTTTCCAGTAGATATACATCCCCAATTTAAAATTCCAGCTGTAGAAGTGGCTTTAACTAAGCTTCATGCTGGGGGAAAATTTGATAAAAAATCTTATGCAATTTCTGGAGGACTTCATGGGGTTGGAGTAAGTTGTGTAAATGCTTTATCTAGTAAATTAATTGTTGAGGTCAAAAGAGGAGGAAAGATTTACAGACAAGAATATTCTAAAGGAAATTCTAAAACCAAATTAAAAGTTATTGGCAGTTGCCTTAAAGATGAAACTGGAACAAAAATTATTTTTACTCCTGACTCAGAAATTTTTTCTACTATTAATTTTAAATTTAAAACTTTAGAAACAAGATTTAGAGAAATTGCATATTTGAATGCAGGGTTAAAAATTATATTGAAAGAAGAATCTACTGGGAAAAAAGAGGAATTTTATGCTTCAGGAGGTTTGATAGAATTTGTAAAATGGATTAATAAGTCAAAAGAAGTTTTGAATCCTAAGCCAATTTATTTTCAGAAACAAATGAATGGAGTTATAATTGAAGTAGCTGTGCAATACAATTCAGGGTATCGTGAAAATATTTTTGGTTTTGTTAATACAATTAATACTGTTGAGGGTGGGACTCATGTTTCTGGTTTAAAGACTGCGTTGACCCGTGTTGTAAATGATTATGTTAAGAAAAAAGGAATGTTAAAAAACGAGACTCTTTCTGGGGATGATGTGCGTGAAGGTTTGACTTGTGTTATTAGTATTAAAATTGGAGAGCCACAATTTGAAGGACAGACAAAAACTAAATTAGGAAATTCTGAGGTTAAAGGTTTTGTTGATTCAATGGTGACTTCAGCATTGTCTGAATTTTTTGAAGAGAACCCAAGTGTGGCAAGAAAAATTGTTTCAAAAGCACTTGATTCTGCAAAGGCTCGTTTGGCAGCTAAAAAAGCAAAAGATTTAGTTAGAAGAAAAAATGCATTTTCTCTTGGAGGGTTGCCTGGAAAATTATCTGATTGTTCAAGTAAAAAAAATGACGATACTGAACTTTATATTGTAGAAGGAGAAAGTGCAGGTGGTTGTTTTTCTGGAGATACAAAAGTTGCTTTAGTTGATGGGAGAGATTTGTCATTTAGAGAATTAGTTCATGAAGATAAACAAAATAAAGAAAATTTCTGTTATACAATAAAAGAAAATGGAAGTGTGGGTATTGGAAAAGTAGAAAATCCTAGAATGACTAAAAAAGATACATCTGTAATTAAAATTATTTTAGATAATAATGAAGAAATAACTTGCACACCAGATCATAAATTTATGTTGAGAAATGGAAATTATAAACAGGCACGAAGTTTAACAATTAATGATTCAATTATGCCTTTAAACAAAAAGATATCAAAAATAGGTGGGAGAATTACTATTGAGGGATATGAAATGGTTTGGAGTAATAATAAATGGATTTTTACACATTTACTTGCTGATAAGTATAATTTGGAGAAGAGAGAATATGATTTTGAACAAGGACAACATAGGCATCATATTGATTTTAATAAGTTAAATAATAATCCTTTGAATATTATTAGGATGATGAAGGATGAACATTTAATATTACATACAGAACATTTGAAAAATACTTTACATAGAGAAGATGTTAAAGAAAAATGTAGGCAACTTAAAAAAACTCCGGAATATAGAAAAAAAATGAGTGAATGGGCAAATAAACCTGAAGTAAGTAAAATGTTATCCCAAAATGCAAAAAAACAATGGCAAAATCTGGAATATAAAAAGTTTATGATGCAAAAATCTAAAGAATTTTATGATTCTGATGAGGATTATAGGAGAGAGAATAATGAAAGATTAAATTATGAGCAGAAAAAGTACTGGGATAATTTAAATAATAGAAAAAAAGCTTCTATTAAAGTTAAGAAATTTTTTGAGGAAAATCCTGATGCTAAGGAATACTTATCTTCTCTTGCGAAAGAGCAATGGAAAGATGACGAATTAATTATTTGGAGAAGACAAAAGACAAAGGAACAATGGACACCTGAATTTAGAAAACAGCATAAGATGAGTTATGATAAAACTTATTATAGAAAAACTATTGAATTAATGAAGCGAGTTTTTGAGCAAGAAGGAAGTTTGTCCAATTTTAATAAGATACGGGTGGAGAATAATGATAGAAGTGTTTTGAGTTTGAATACTTTTTGTGAAAGATTTTTTGGTGATAATTTAGGGGATA
>JBDLJZ010000042.1:0-3409 GCA_039714095.1 Nanobdellota archaeon
TTTGGCATCGGCCATCTTAGATGAAATAAAAATAAATACTATCAAAGTCACAACTATAATCATTGTAGCAACAACCCAAGTTATTGTTTCAGCAATTTGGCCTTTCTTTGAATTTGACCAAAATGATGTTGGCAAAAATTTCCCATTTTTAGCTTCTGCAATTTGACCTTGTTTATTGTCTAACATTTTTTTCTGTCTTTCTTATCACTGATAAAATTTTAATTAAATACTGTTCATTATTTTTTCCAGTAGAATAAAATTTTCCTTCAATACACTTAGCAAGTTTTTCATAATTCTCATTTTCAATTTCACAACTTGATATCAAATTCAAATTGCCCTTATTAAAATTAACTTTAGAATTAACTAAATCTTCAATACCAAAAATTTCAATTTCAAAATAATATTGCAAATTATCTTTCCAATTATTTTCATCCTCAGTATTAAAATTTAAATGGCAATTCTTCAAAAAATTATCTTGATAATCTTTCTTAAAAATATCTGGATTCAAAATCCCTTTCCAAGAAACACAATCTGCAATTTGATTATTTATAATTTTTCCTTCCAGTTCTCTAACATCATATTGCGCACCATAAAAAACATAAACCATTGCAACAATACCTCCTGCAACTAAAATCAAAATAGTAAACCAATAAACTGAAATTAATTTTTCTCCAGAATTATTCATTTTTATATCCTCCAATAAAAATAATATAATCATCTTCATTAGCAACAGGATAAGGTTCACTCACATCCACATCATTAAAAAAGGAATAACTATAGCCACTATCTTTTGTCAATTTAACAATCACAATATTCTTTTCTATTTTCACAACCTCTTTAAAATCAATTCCATTTTTTTCTGCAACTTCTTTTGCATCAGCCATATCTATTCGCAAAGTCATAATTGGTTTTGCTGAATCAATCATCAAAGCAATTTCCTTGGCATAATTCTCTTCCAAAACAACAGCCCCTTCACCTTGCCTCAATAAGAATAAAACAAGAATTGTTAAAAAAATCAAGTTTAATACAATAAAAATTATATTCTCAATTAAAATTTCTCCATGTTTGTTCATATAATAATTAACAAAAATTAATTAATAAAACTTTCATTAACTAAAAACTATTAACTAGACGAAAAATCAACAATAGCCGAAAATCTTTGAATCTCTCTTTGGTCTTTATTGCTTAATATATTTAAAAAGTTAGACCATAAAACATTTCTTCCATAAGCCGAATTGCCTTCAAAGCCAATAACATTCTTTACTTGATAAATAGGAATATCTAATTCTCCAATATTATAATCTTCAATAGTAATATTTTCATAAGAACTTAACTGATTCATTCTCAATAATTTTTTTTCCAAAGAAATTTTACCAATAATCAAACTTCTAGGAAATTTTTTAAAATTGTTAGTTTCATCAACAAAATTCTTGGCATCATTATAGATTGAATCAAACCCCATTTGTTCAAAAGATTTATCTTGAAGATACCTATCTCCTTTTGAAACTACAACTAAATTAGCTTTGTCGTCAAAATCATATGTCTGAACAACTAAAAGCCTTGGGCTATCTAATAAATTAAGCTCATTCTCCAAACGCCCTCTATCTATAAAAATAATATTTTGTGAACTTGCCATATGCTCTTTCCAAACAAATTGATGAAAAGTTCTCATATCTCTCTTGAGAGGTTTTGAAAAGAAAGCTTCAAAAATTTCAATATATCTTGCATAAATTTCTCCCCCTTTTCTTTCAATAAAATCATATTTTTCACTGCTAATCATAAATAAAATTAGCAAATATATTTTTTAAAGATTTAAGTCATAGAAAAAACTCTTTCCATCCTTAATTTAATAATTTCATTCTTTCCAATTTTCTTTTCATGTAAACCTCCTACAACAAACCCTTTTTTTAAATAAAGCATTATCGCAGAAAGATTATCATTCCTAACATCTAAGAATAATTTTTTAATTTTATTTTTCTTTACAAAAAAAATGATTTTCTTCAAAAGATTACTTCCAATACCTCTTCCATGAAATTTTTTTAATACAGCGAGATAAGCAATTTCTCCTTTTTTGCTTAAGGTTATATATCCAACTAAGTTTCCTTTGTCTTCTGCACAAAAAACATAAGCCCCCTTATCAAACAATTATTCTAAATAGGGTTCAAAATTAAATTTCTTTTTATGATAACCTGGGACATTTCTACTCTTGCCAAACTTTCAACGTCCTCTTTTTTTGCTTTTCTAATTTTCATTTTATTGAGTCTATTAAGCAAGAGTCAAAATTTCTTCACAATTTAAAGCATTAAACTTTTCTGAATTTGCTTCAATTATTGTAGGAGCCATAAATTTATTATCAATACCACGACCATCGAGAATTATAGTTGCTATTTCAGGTTCAATTGTTTCTCCAATCCCTACTCCAACAGCACCTCCCGCACCAGCAGATAACCCAATAACTGTAAGTCCTGCAACCCATCCTACAGGAGTCGTTCCAAACACAATAGCACTAACCACTGCCGCACCAACTATTGCAGAACCTCCTCCTGCACCAATCCCTACCCAGTTCCACAAACCAACCTCGCTAGTAATTCCCATAACAACAAAATACTGTTTCCCAACTTCTATATCTCCAAAACTTTCAACACCATGTTTTTCTAAAGACTCCTTCTTTATTGCGTCTAAATTTTTGCCCCCAAACAAATATTCTGCATAAGTATTTGTTTTATCAATATTATTATTTTCTAAAAATTTATACAAACCATCTTTAGTAATTTTTTCTCCAGTTATACTCTTTAAACCTTCGTCAAAATAAATTTGAGAACAAATAGAACAATAATTATTATGAGTTAAATCATCTCCAACATAATTCACTCTCCCCTCTCCAAACATCCACCAACAATTTGCCATCTCATCTGCAAGTGTTTCATAAATTTCTGACAAACTTTCCACTTCAATTCTCTCAGGATTTGTCAAACCTTCACAATTACCTTCTTTTCCAGTTATACAAATATATTTTCTATGGCAATTCAAAGGCACAGCATCGCTAGGCACAACAGCACTTCCTCGCGTTAAAACAGAATTATGACAAAGCTCTTCATCAGTTGTATCTCCTAAATTTAATCTAAATAAAAAAACCAAAAGCACAGCAAAACTAACTATAACAACAATCAAAATTACTATCTGCTGACTTGTAATTTCTCCTTTATTTTTTTTAAAAATATTCCTCATAAAATTCCCATCCTCTTTAAGCTAAAGTATAATCCTCCTAAAACAATAATAAAAAAAGCAATCCAAAGAACATATTTAATCATCTCATCAAAATTCATATTTCACTAACCGCTAATTGTTCTTCACTTTTTTTAATTAAAATTTTTGTTAATTTCCTGATCTCAATTTTTTCAAAACTTTG
>JBDLJZ010000043.1:0-3294 GCA_039714095.1 Nanobdellota archaeon
TGTTTAAGCAATGCTTTCACATCACTATTATTTACTCCAGCACCTTGCGAAACTCTTGAAATTCGCGAATGCTCTTTATCAAAAACATCAGGATTTTCTCTCTCCTCTTTTGTCATTGATTTGATAATATGCTCCCATCTTGCGATTTTATCCTGCTGTTTTTCCATAACTCCTTCAGGAATTTTAGCATTTCCTAAACCTGGAATCATACCCTTAATTTTATCAAAACCTCCCATAGAATTCATTGACTTAACTTGCTCAATTACATCTTCTAAACTAATTTTCCCTTCTTCCATTTTCTTCTGCATTGCTTCTACCTTTCCACTATCAGTTACAGATTGAATTCTCTCAATCAAAGCAGACAAATCTCCAATCCCCAAAAGCCGAGATAAAAACTGCTCAGAATTAAATTCCTCAATATCATTAACCTTCTCACCATTAGCAACAAAATAAACAGATGCATCTGTCTCAGCACATGCAGTCAAAGCTCCCCCTCCTTTTGCTGTAGAATCCATACGTGTAATAATAACTCCAGAAATATCTACAGCATCCTTAAACTCTTTAGCCTGCTCCTTAGCTGCCTGTCCAATATCCGCAGGCATAATCAAAATACTCTCAGTCGGTTTAATCACTTTCCCTAATTCTTTAATTTCTTTAATTAATTCATCATCTAAATTATGCCTTCCTGCAGTATCAATTAAAACCAAATCATAATCTTTCAAATCTTTCTCAAAATTTTTCCACGTTTTAATTGCATCACTTTCATCCATATCAACAAAAACATTAAGATTATTTTTTTCAGCTAACTGCTTCAACTGCTCTTTTGCTGCAGGACGATGCACATCTAAACCAACTAAAGCAACTTTCTTTCCACGCTTAGCAAAATAATTTCCTAACTTAGAAATAGTAGTCGTCTTCCCAGCACCATAAAGCCCAAGTAACATAATTCTATTTTGCCCAGAATCTAATTTCAATTGTTTATGTTCTCCTAAAATCTTAACCAGCTCATCATGAAGTAATTTAATCACATGTTCTTTCTTATCAGATTCTTTAACACGCTCGTCCATCGCCGCCTTCCTAATCTTATCACTCAACTGCTTAACCAAAAAAATATTAACATCTGCCTCAATCAACACCCTCTGCAATTCACGCACAATTCCATCAACCAAATTCTTATCAAGAAAAATAGCATTCGCCACCTTATCAGTCGCCTTCCGCAAAACCTCTCCTAATCTTTCTAACATAATCTATTGAGCCAAAAAGACATTATTAAATTTTGTGTTTTAATTTTTAAAATTCGGCTACACAAAAAAAGAATTTATTGTGAATTAGAGCTAACTGAAGTTTTTTTGTTCAGCAACACTTCCACCTTTTCCCCAAGCTAAAATTCCTAATAATATTAGCGCCCATATTCCTCCAACCAAAGGGATTATTACAATTAATGCCCACCAACCAGGCTTGCCTCTTCTTTGGCATATCTTCCACCACCAGATAATCATAAACACTGCAAAAATTACAGTAGATATCAATTCAATTATATTTAAAATCATATTCTCGGGGAAAAAACTAAATATTGTTATAAGAATTAATAATAATATTGGCCACCAATGTTTTTTGGCAATCTTTGAAACTAAGTAAATATTTGCATATGGAATCCATGCAAGCCAAGCACGCTTAGTATTTGTCCTCTTAGCAATAGCCATAAGTGCCAATGCAGAATAAACATAAAGTCCAATAGCAATTAGTAAAAAAAATACCACCATTCCAATCATTAACCCAAGAAGTGAACCTAACTCAGCTAAAAATATCATAATTGTTAATAGTATTTTGTATTTTTAAATGTTTATAATCCCAACCCCCCAATAAATCTATTTTTTTATAATCTTACAAATTACTTTTTCTACTTCTTTGATTTTCTTTTTATTGACACTTCCCACTTTATAAAGAATTATTGAATTTTGTATTTTAAAAAAATTTAAAAGTATTAATAAATATATAAAACAAAATGAATAAGAAAGCAGAAGCAAAAATTTGGATAGCTCTTGGTGCAATAGGAACTTTAATCCTAGCAATTATAGGAGTATTAACTTATATTGGAGTAGAATTTAATGGAGATTCTATAATAAATGAAAAACCATTTACATTAACAATCTCTCCCGAATCGATAAATGAGGGACAATATGAAGAAAAAGATTTTACATTTAATCTAAAATTGAATAGTAAAATAAATATAACTTCATTTAGATTAATAGAAGACAATTTAATTTTAGATAGATTAAATAAAAACTCTCAAACAAAAATAGCTAAAAATTTTTATAATTGGAAACCTCGCAATAATAATTATATAATCTCTTGTTCAAAGAATACTCTTTCAGGAAAGTGTAATCAAAATTATGAATTTTCTGCTACTCTTATGGGATGTAATAATTGTTTTTATGGGTCGTCATTTCCATATCAACTCACATACACAATTACATATACAGAAGATAACGAAGAAAAAATGTTTAGTGATAAAATATTAATTCCAATCAATGATTAACTCTACAATCCCAACCTCTCAATAAACTTCTCCCGATCAAACACCTCAAACTTATCATACTCCTGCCCAGTTCCTAAATATAAAATAGGTTTCTTTGTAACATAACCAACAGAAAGTGCAGTCCCACCTTTTTCGTCAATATCTGCCTTACTCAAAACAATTCCATCAATTCCAATTGCCCAATCAAAACTCCGAACCTGTTCCAAAATATCATTTCCAGTAATACTCTCTCCAACAAAAATTTTCAAATCCGGCTTACAAACTTTCACAATCTTCTCCATTTCCTTTAATAAATTTTTAGAAGTATGCATTCGTCCAGCAGTATCAATCAAAACACAATCAATTTTATTCTTCTTAGCATAAGCAATCGCATCAAAACCAACAGACGCAGGGTCACTTCCATATTCATGCGCAACAACCTTAATATTCAATCTCTCACCATGAGTTTTCAACTGTTCAATTGATGCCGCACGAAAAGTATCTCCTGCAGCCAAAACACAAGACAAATTATTTCCCTTTAGATAATCAGCAACCTTTGCAACAGTCGTCGTCTTCCCAGTTCCATTAATTCCACAAAACAAAATAACATATGGGTCTCTTTTCCCAGCTTCCGAACCCTGACTTCCGACATCCGACTTCCGATTTTTAACTCTATCAGCAAAATCATACGGCTCAATCAAAATCTCTTCAATGATTTCTCTAAAAAAATCCTTAATCTCACTCTCAACCTCTTTCTTCAAAAATTCTTTTCCAAC
>JBDLJZ010000044.1:0-3118 GCA_039714095.1 Nanobdellota archaeon
AAAAATAATTTAAAAAAAAGTAAAATCTAAAATAATTATATTAAATTAGAAAATATAATTTTCCATTAGAAATATAGGTGTATCTCTTTTTTAGTAGTTATAAGTATTTATATAACAATTATCTTTTTTTCCGTTGGAATAATTTAAATAATATTTTTTTCCAAAGGAAATAAAGCTGTGACTATAATATGATATCAGATTTAGATAATATTTTTGATTCTTTTGATAAGAATTCTATTTTTAAAGATAAATCTATTTTACAAACTAATCATAATCCAAGCGATATTTTACATAGAAGTGAACAAATAGAACAAATAGCATCAATTCTTGCACCTACTCTTAGAGGTGAAAAAACAAGTAACCTTTTTCTATATGGTAAAACTGGAACTGGAAAGACTTTATCTATTAATTATATTAAAGAAGAGCTTCTTAAAAGAGTTAAGAATGATGCAGGATTTAAATTAAGAATTAAATATTTAAATTGCAAATTAAAAAAAGTATCAGATACTGAATATCGTATTTTGGCTGAGTTGATTAAAAAATTAGGAGGAGATATTCCTTCAACAGGGCTTCCCACAGAATCTGTTTATAGTAAATTTATAGAATTGATTGATTCTGAAAAGCAATTAATTATACTTATTCTTGATGAAATTGACCAGACTGTTAAGAAAATTTCAAGTGATTTTTTATATAATTTGACAAGATTGAATTCTGAACTTTCTAAGACACAGATATGTGTTGTGGGCATTAGTAATAATTTGACTTTTTTAGATGAGATTGATCCTAGGGTTAGGAGTTCTCTTTCTGAAGAAGAGATTGTGTTTCCTCCTTATAATGCACTGCAATTACAAGAAATTTTAAATAAAAGGTCAAAAGAGGCGTTTAAAGATGAAGTTTTGCAGACAGGTGTTGTTGCTAAATGTGCTGCCTATGCTGCTAGGGAACACGGTGATGCAAGAAGGGCACTGGATTTATTAAGAATAGCAGGAGAACTTGCTGAAAGAGATTCTTCTGAAAAAATTTTGTTAAAACACATAGATTTAGCAAATAGTAAAATAGAAAGAGATAAAATTTTAGATATAATTAGAACTGAACCAAAACAATTTCAATTAGTGCTTTATTCAATTATTAAATTGATTGAATTAAAAAATAAAAATTCTGAGAAAGATTCTATTTTTACAGGAGATGTTTATAATTATTATCAAGATTTATGTTTACAAAACAGAAGCGAAGTTTTGACTCAAAGAAGAGTTAGTGATATTATTCAAGAATTTGATATGTTGGGCATTATTAATGTAAGAGTTATTTCAAAAGGAAGAGGTGGAAGAATGAGAGAAATTAAACTTGCTATCACAAAGAATATTCTTGAAAAAGCAAAAGGCATAATTGAAGATTCTTTGAATTATAATTAAAATAAATATTAAAAATATAAATAAAATGGAGATTAAAAATATAAATAAAATTATAGATATTTTTTAGAAAAATGAGTTCATCTGATATATTAAAATTTTGTCTTCAAAAAGGAGTTTTAGTTGATAAGGATATTTTAAATTTATTTAATGAAACTGGTGATTTAGATTCAATTAAATTAATAATAGAAAAAATAAAAAGTCAGACACAAACAAAAATAATAACAAAAAATACTTTTGAAACAAATAAGGAAAAGTTTAATGATTTTTTTTTGAACTTGCCTGAAGAAAACAAAAAAAGTTTTGAGAGTTTAAAAATTAAACTTGGTTTGAATATTGAAATTTCTAAAGAGTTTTCAATTGAAAAAAAATCTTCCACGAATATTTTTACTGGGAGTAATGTTAAGATTATTTCTACAAGTCCTGATGTGTGCAAATCATTTGAAGTAAAAGATTTTGTAAATTATTTTAGAAATAGGTTTAATGAAATGAGAAATGTTTTGCAAGAACATTCTGAATTAGACAAACTTGTTTCCATTGGAAAAATTTCAGGAAGTAATCAAAAATTATCTATTATTGGAATTGTTTATGATAAAAGAATAACTAAAAATAAAAATATTATTTTAGATATAGAAGATTTAACAGGGAGGATGAAAGTTTTGATTAATCAGAATAAACCTGAGCTTTATTCTTTAGCAGAAGAAATAACTTTAGACTCTATTATTGGTTTTAAAGGTTCTGGGAATAAAGATATACTTTTTGTTAATGAAGTCATTTTTCTAGATAGTGTGTTGCCTGAAAGAAAGAAATCTTTTGTTGAAGAATATGCTTTGTTTATAGGAGATTTGCATTATGGGAGCAAACGTTTTTTAAAAGATAATTTTTTAAAATTTATAGATTATCTTAATGGAAATGTTCCAAATACTCCTGAAGTTAGTAAAATAAAATATTTATTTATTGCTGGAGATGTTGTTACTGGTGTTGGTAATTATCCTAATCAAGAGCCTGATTTAAGTGTTGTTGATTTAGAAGAGCAATTTATTGGCATTACTGAATTGTTGAAAAAAATTAGAAAAGATATTAAGATAATTATTTCTCCAGGTAATCATGATTGTGTTAGATTAATGGAGCCGCAGCCTATTTTTGATGAGAAGTTTGCATGGCCTCTTTATGAATTGGAAAATGTTATTGTCACAAAAAATCCCTCAACAGTCAATATTGGTGCGACTGAGAATTTTTCTGGTTTTAATGTTTTGAATTATCACGGTTTTTCTTATTTTTATTATACAAAGAATCTTGCTCATTTAATAAAACAAAAGGCAGCAAATAAACCAGAACTTATTATGAGTTATCTTTTGAAAAATCGGCATCTTGCACCAACACATACTTCTGTTCAGTATGCACCGACTGAAAAAGATTATCATTTTATAAAAGAGATTCCTGATATTTTTGTTTCAGGGCATGTTCATAAAAGTGCAGTGAGTTATTATAATAATATTTTAATTGTTTCAACTTCTTGTTGGGAAGCTATGACTCCTTATATGGAAAAAATGGGAAGTATCCCTGATTTTTGTAAAGTTCCTATGGTTAATTTGAAAACTCGCGCAGTTAAGATTTTGGATTTTGAATAGTTGTTTTGAATATCATAAATAATTAAAATGAGGATTGAATTTTTTAAAAAATGGAAAAAAGAAAATTAAAAATTGGAA
>JBDLJZ010000045.1:0-2790 GCA_039714095.1 Nanobdellota archaeon
TAGAAATAGCTAAAAAAGGGGTTAATGAAAAAAATGTGAAATTTGGAAAAAGTTCTGCTTTAGATTTAAAAAAATTTAAAAAAAATTATTTTGATGTTATTGTTATGTTTGATGTTATTGAACACATTCCAAAAAATACGGAAAAAAAAGCATTAAAAGAAATAAATAGAATTTTAAAAAAAGATGGAAAATTGCTAATTACAACTCCTGCTAATAATTTTTCTAATTTTTTTGATCCTGCCTGGTATTTCGGGCATAGACATTATTCAAAAAAACAAATGATGAATATTTTTAAAAATTCTGATTTCAAAATTGAAAAAATGAAAATCAAAGGGGGATTTTGGGAAACTTTTAATATGATTTTATTTTATCCATCTAAATGGTTTTTTAATATGGAAGTTCCGTTTAAAAATTGGTTTGATAAAAAACGAGATGAAGAATATTTAAAAAATAAAGAAAGTTTTGTTACCTTATTTGTTTGGAGTAAAAAAGATATATCAAGCTAAAGAAAATATTATAAAGTAAAATGAAAAGATATTTATATGAAATCTGAAGAATTCCAAAAAAAAATATTCTATATTATAATGAAGATGTTTCAAAATTATTATTAAAATATTTATCAATGAAAAAACCAAAATCATTTTTAGATTTAGGTTGTGGTGATGGTTCACTTCTTTATTTTTTGAATAAAAAATGGTATTTTAAAGATAAAAAAGTTTATGCAGTTGATTTTTCTAAATATAGAATTGAATTAATTAAAAAAATAAATCCTAAATTCAAATGTTTTGTCAATGATGCTTGTAATATAACAAATATAAAAAATGACTCTATTGATTTCTTGAATTCAACACAATTAATAGAGCATGTTTCAAGTGATGAAAAAATGATTAAAGAAATTTCAAGAATCTTGAAAAAGAATGGCACGGTTTATCTTTCAACTGTTTTTAAAAAATGGTATGCATGGTATTTTTACAAATATAATGGAAAATGGGCCTTGCATCCGGAACATATAAGAGAATATACAAAAGATAAACAACTTATTGATTTATTTGAAAAAGAAGATTTTAAAATTTTAGAAAATAAAAAGAAATTGTTTTGGTTTCCTCTTGTTGAGCCTATTTTTAGAAAATTAAAAATTCGAAGAAATATTTTTGAAAATAAATTTATAAAACTTTTACGAAATATTAAATTTCCAATAATTGGATATTATGAATGGGAATTATTTTTTGAGAAAAATTAATTCTTAAATTTTAAAAAATAAATTAAGGAAATTTGTAAATTATTGCTCTTGGTTGATTTTGAGGTCCAAATGCAACTATTGGGGTTAAATTATTTCTTTGTGGATAATCGTAAGCCCATTGTGGAGTAAATGCGGGTTCAAAGCCATGAATAATAAAATAATCAGGATTTATTTCTTTTACAAATTCATTAAATTCAGTTTCATTATGTCCTGATTTTGTATAAAAATCATAACTATCTCTTTCAGAATAATACTGATTTTGAACAATTGATGCTGTTATTATTTTTGCATCTTCTGGAGTATTTTCTTTTAACCATAAGCCTGCCTCCTGAATTTCACCATAACTTCCAAATTTATTTATAATAAAATTATTTGCGTAACCTAATTGGTTATACATTATAAATGCACAAAAGAAAATTAAAATTAAATTGAGATACTTTTTGTCAGGTAAAAATGGTTTTAATTTGTCTCCTAAAAAACTCATTCCTAAAGCTACGCAAATAAATAGTTGAGGAGAATAAGTAATATAGTATCTTGCATCTGCAACTCTTATCCCAAAAACAAGGTAAAGTGGGAACACTATTGAAATAATAAATAAGTAAAGATAATTTCTACCTTGTTTTTTATTTTTGGTTAATATCAAATCTATATATAATAAAAATTGTATAGAAATGATTAATCCTATTAGAAAAAGTATAAATGGTATGGTTGTTAAAAACTGTGGGAGTGTTTCTGTTATAGTATACAATCCTAAAGGACGATCAATTGCTGTTGACTCAACACCATGATAGACACTTAATGCTGGAAAAATATTTCCTTGAGTTAAATAATAAAATAAAAACATTGGGGATAAACAAAGTATTCCGATTATTCCTGCTATCCAGATATTTTTATCTTTAAACAATTTTAAATTTCTCGTTATTATTAAATAGATTGCTATTGACCCTAAAATAAATATAGAAGAATATCTGCACAGAAAAGATAAAACTCCTGCTACAATTGCAAGCCACAATCCCCACTTGTTTTTTCTTTTTTCATAACCAATCCAAAAAAGTGTTAATGCTAAAGTCCCGAAGAATACACTTGGTAAATCCATTAAGAGTCTAAATGTATAAAACATAAATACCCAATTAAAAGATATTGTTGATGCAGCAATTAATCCAATTTTTTTGTTGAATAATTCTTTTCCTAAAATATATGTTAAGAAAATTGTTCCTAATGCTGGAAGAAGTTCTGTAAAAAATCTAAGTCCTGCTTCTCCAAAACCTATTTTCATTAAAATACTCCAAAACAAAGGGATGAATAAAGGTCGCATTCCAGTGAAACCGACCCACCATTCTGGAGTTGGCATATTAATTGCCCAAACTTTAGCTATAGCAAGGTAATCTCCTTCATCCCACCAAATTGGTTGATTTCCTAATTTAAAGAAGTAATACAGATAAATAATTGTTACTAAAGTCATTAAACCTATAAGAATTAAATTTTCGTCTATAAATTTCTTTATTTTTTGTTTTCTTTTTTCTAATTCTTGGTTTTCCATTATTAAAATT
>JBDLJZ010000046.1:0-2758 GCA_039714095.1 Nanobdellota archaeon
GAAATCAGCTTTATGATTTCAGTTTTGTCCATGTTTGTTAATTCCTTCTTGACCTCTCTAAGTCCCATTTTCCTCTAGTTAAATAATTATTTAAGATTGATAGGCTAACGGTTTTTGATAAAATTTTGTAGCGGATTATAACTGCAGTTACTATCCGCAATTATTTTTTTAAATATTTATTTCCCCTTAAAAAAGCTCAAAACCGCTATATATTTTAACTTTTGCTGTAAGCTGGCGATTTTAATTTCTTTTTAATTTTAATTTGCTATCCATTATATAATCATTGTCTATTTGAACATCAAAAGTATCTATAAATCCAACTAAAAACTCCCCCAATTCTTGTTCATTAAATATACAATAATCAGCTTTCATTATTAAATCACTATAAATATCAGTAATGCAAATCGATTTTCTCTTTGGTTTTAATAACTCAACACAAAACCTTAGTGTCTCAGAATCCAGTTGTAATCATCCTCCGTTTTGCCTAGTCCATACAGAGCATCAACGATTTCATGAATTCCAAATCCTATATCATGATTATCATGGT
Organism: Nanobdellota archaeon; assembly: GCA_039714095.1. Classification (GTDB taxonomy): domain Archaea; phylum Nanobdellota; class Nanobdellia; order Pacearchaeales; family GW2011-AR1; genus JAUVHP01. The sequence goes on from JBDLJZ010000046.1 coordinate 548, forward strand.
AAGATGGCGTAATGAAATCTAAGGTTTCTTTGTATCTCTTATTTAAGTTCAACGCCTCAGCATATCTTTGCTGTGCATATAAATCAGATGGTTGATTTTTGCTCTTTTTTTACGAAGTTCTAATAATCCAATCGTCTTTTTCATAAAGAACATAATCGTCTTCCCAGCTTTCTAAATCATATGTGTCGTCAAAATTCATTGTTTATAAGATTGTCTTATGTTTTTATTTTTAATATTCCGAAATTTTTAGAATCAAGATATTTAAAATTTTAAATTCCTGTCATTTTTTTGCAGGATGTCCGCTAATTACTTATTTTTAGGTATTCTTTTATTTTGTTAATGGACTAAACTGCTATAAATTTTAACTTTTGTTGTGCAGTCGTACTTTATCCTATTCATTTTTTCCTAATATTTTCTTGTCATTTTTTTCGTTACCATAAATATCAATATTTTCTGACTTAGAATATTTTTTCCACTCTCTTATCAGTTTATTAAATTCTTTGTTATCACAAAGTTCGAATCTTCTTAATGCGTAAAACGTGGCTGTAATTGAAACTACAGTAAATCTTGACCGATGTCTTTTTTTACATTCCGGACACCACATCATTGGTGGTTGAATATTCAAGTCTGTTCGTATTTTATTTAATTTTTCATTCAATTCATTTACTAAATCAAAATGTTGTTCAATTGACAACCTTGAGTCCCATCTATTTTTCAGAATGTCCTTCAACTCTGGAAACCAAGTTGTATGTGCTTGTCCTGATGGCATATTATTCTATATCATTTTTTTCAATCTCTTCCATCTCTTCATGAGTAATTCCATATGGAAATCCTCCACTTGTATATCCAGCTATAAAATCAAAATTTTCATCACTATCAAATTCTGTTAATGACTTTAATTCTTGTTCTTTTTTATCTTTCCGTAACTGTTTTTGTCTTTTTAATGCCTCAATAGTTTGCCTTAATTGATTTTCATATTCCTCTGAAATCTCTATCTCTAATAATCTTAATTCTTTTACTGCACACAACTTATCAACTCCAAATTGTTTTGAGTATCCTTTTACAATATGTTTTCCAGGATAAGTTTCCACCCAGTCCTTAGATAAATTTAATACTTATGTCTATTCTGTGTTTTCATTGTATGCGGCACAACGGTGTTGCTATGCTTCCGTTGTTGACTATAGAAGCAAAAATATTCCGTTTTTAAATTACTTTTTAAATATTCTTTCACTTTATTAAAGCTTTAAGCCACAATGAAGTATAGCTTTTGTTACCTGTAGTGCTATGCCACTTCAAAATGTCCGTCGTTCATTTCAATGCTAAATTTGATATTTGTCTTCATAGCATTGAATACTTTTAAAATGGTTTCGATTGTTACATTTCGAGTGTTATTTTCCAGTTTAGATATCTGAGATTTCTGTACACCAACTAACTTTCCAAGTTGTTCCTGAGTTAAATGTCTTTCTTTTCTTACAGACTTAATCATGTCTCCAAGGACTTCAATTTTTAAATCAAATTCATATTTATCCCTTTCAGGCGTTCCAACTTTTCCAAGGTGTTTGTCCTTAAGTTGGTCTAAAGTCATTTTCTTCATTTTCCCTTTATTTTCCATGTCTAAAGATTTTTTTGTTTAAAGTATTCTTCCCTTATTTTTTCAGCTTTTTCAATTTCAGCTTTTGGGACTTTACTAACTTTCTTAATTATTCCATGAGTTGATATCACCAGTGTCTCTTTTGGCATTGTTTTATCCCAAAAAGCGAAAAGTCTATGTTGACTACCACTAAATTTTGTTCTAAATTCCCAGATTTCTCCTTTTAATTTCTTAAATAATTTTGGATCATTTATTAATTTAGCCTTGTCGATATTATAGAAAATTTTTGTTCTTGCTTTGTTATCTAATTTTTCAATAAACTCAATTGCTTGTTCAAGAAATTCAACTTCGAATTTTTCTTTCATTATAATTTATTAGAGCACAAAGATAAATAAATGTTTCCATATATAGAAACAATATTTGATAGAAGATTCTGTGTGAGTATTAGAGGTAACGGTTTTAATATGGTGCGTTTGGCAATTTAAAACTCCAATGTTTCAATTTACTACTATGTTTATTTATTGTAAACAGTTTTATTTTAAATAATTTTTATTATCAATACTTATAGAATTCCATTCAATTTTTATTATCCATTTAGAGAATTTACTACATTCTATATC
>JBDLJZ010000047.1:0-2617 GCA_039714095.1 Nanobdellota archaeon
CTTCAATAAATTCTAATTCTTTTTCTAATTTCGCTAAATTCCTTTTTAATTCCTTTAACAGTTTCGTGTTATCTTTTAATTCAAATGTATTTCCACATTCATTACAAGTAAAATTATAAAGCAGTGCATTCTCTTCGTTAAATTCTATACGGCAAGTTTTACATAAATAAAATTGTTTTGTCTCTCTGTTTTTTATTTGATTTTGTATTTGTTCTTTTTTCTTTCCAATGATTTCTTTTAAAAAATTTAATGATTTTAATTTTTCCATTTTCCAAAAATAAGTATACCATCCCTTTTTCTTATCTTTCTTTCTTATTGAAGAAACAAGTCCGTAATCAGAAAGTTTGTAAAGAATATTTCTAGTTTGATTTATTGTTATATCTAATTTTTTTGCAATTAAAAATTCATTCACGTGTTTTTTACTATTTAACAAAGGAACGATTTCTTCTGCTTGTTTTCCTACTATAATTTCAACTGTTTTTTTTAAAAATTTTTCTAACATCTTAATATTACCTAAGTGTTACATAAATATCTTTCGGTTATGTTATTAAAAAAGCAATATTTTTAAAGGTATATTTCATTATATATATTATATAATAAAATGGGGTTATTTAGTAAAAAAAAGAAAGAGGAGCCGAGATTTTCTTTATCAGAACTTCCAAAATTACCTTCGCTTCCAAAAATTGAAAGAGAATTAGATTCAGAAGATTCAATTCCCCAATTACCAAGTTTACCTTCAAGTTCTTTTGGAGAAAAATTTTCTCAAAATGCGATTAAAGATGCTGTTTCAGGTTCTTCTTGGGAAAAAGAGAGTGAGGGGGAAGCAGATGAATCTGAATTTGAAACACGGATGATGCACGAACCTCCAAGAAAATCATTAATACAAGAAGAACATAAAAGAAAAATGCAAGGAAAAAGAACAGAACCAGTGTTTGTAAGAATAGATAAATTTGAAGAAAGTATGGAAATTTTTGAGAAAGCTGAAAAAAAAATCCAAGAAATGGAAGAACTTTTTAGAGATATAAGAAAAGTCAAAGAAGAAGAAGAAAGAGAATTAGATTCATGGGAAACTAAAATTCAATCAGTAAAAAAACAGATTGAAAAAATAGATAAAGAAATTTTTTCTAAAATAGAATGACTTCTGAAAATTTTATTCATGTGGGATTTCAATATGAAGAAGCAATTACAGCTAAAAGAGATTTGCTTTCTTTAGAAATGGGTCTTTTAGAAGCAGTTAAATCAGTAACAAATTATCATTCTCTAAGATCAGAAGAATTAAAATTAAAATTAAAACTATATTTAAGAACTAAGGAATATCTTAATCTAATTAAAAAATTAAAAAAAGTTCTTCCAAAATATAAACTTCCTAAAATACTCAAAGATATTGAAAAAGAAACTATTGACATTGATAAAATAAAAGAAGAACAAGAAATAAAATATGGTGAAGATGTTGATTCTGAGCTTGAAAAAATACAAAGTAAGTTAAGAGCCTTACAATAATTTTTTATTTTATTGAAATTATAAAATTAATTAAATAACAATTTTTAAAAACAATTTTTTCTTTTGAATTCAATGAATAGAAAACAATTAATAGAAAAATATTTTAAATTTTTTGGAAGTAAAAAACATGCAATTATTGATTCAGCACCTTTAATTCCTGAAAATGACCCAACAGTTTTATTTACAACTGCGGGTATGCATCCCTTAGTTCCTTATCTTCTTGGACAACCTCATCCTTCTGGAAAAAGAATTGCCAATGTTCAAAAATGTATTAGAACAGGGGATATTGAAGAAGTGGGAGACACAACACATCACACTTTTTTTGAAATGTTGGGTAATTGGAGTTTAGGAGATTATTTTAAAGAAGATTCTCTTAAATGGAGTTTTGAATTTTTAACAAAAGTTTTGAAAATGCCAATTGAAAGACTAGCAGTAACTTGTTTTGAAGGAGATAAAAATGCACCAAAAGATAAAGATTCATTTAAAATTTGGGAAAAAATAGGAATTAAAAAAGAAAGAATTATTTTTTTAGGAAAAAATGATAATTGGTGGGGGCCAGCAGGAAAAACTGGTCCGTGTGGTCCTGATAGTGAAATATTTTATTGGAAAAATAATTCAATTCCAATTCCTAAAAAATTTGATACTGAAAATGAAAATTGGGTTGAAATTTGGAATAATGTTTTTATGGAATATATTAAAGATGAAAAAGGGAAATATAATTTAGCAAAACAACAAAATGTTGATACTGGGATGGGTGTTGAAAGAATGATTGCAGCTCTTGATGGAATAGAAGATAATTATTTGACTTCTTGTTTTAAACCTATAATTGAAAAAATTGAAAACTTATCTGGAAAATCTTACAAAGAAAATGAAAAAACTATGAGAACAATTGCAGACCATATTAAAGCGGCTGTTTTTTTAATTGGTGACGGTGTTGTTCCAAGTAATACTGAACAAGGATATGTCTTGAGGAGACTAATTAGACGGACTATTAGGTATGGAAAAATTTTAAAAGTATATAATTTTATTTCAGAAATTGCAGAACCTATTTTTGAAATTTATAGTGATTATAAAATTTTAAAGAAAAATAAAAAAAGTATTTTAGCAGAATTAAAAA
>JBDLJZ010000048.1:0-2378 GCA_039714095.1 Nanobdellota archaeon
TCTTTCAATTCACTAATAATTTTTTCAGTAACCTCCATAGCCACATTATTTTCCAACAAAAGCATTTCCAAATCTTCAGCATAAACATCAAATTCTTTTTCAGAAATTTTAATTTTCTTAATCTTAGCTGTAACTTTTTCAAAAAAAGACTTTGTTCCAGGTTTTTCCCCAGGTTCTTTTTCAATTTTTTCTTTCTTGATCTCTTCTTTAATTTCTTCAACTTTTTCTAGATCCTTCTTAATCTCCTCTAACTTATCAAAATCCGCCACAAAAGTTTTGGCACTTACACCTGACTTAATAGGAACTTTAACTTCGTTCTTAATTTCGGCAGCCTCTTCTAACTTCTTCAAATCTTCCTTACTAGGAACAAATTCTACAGGCTCCTTCTCCTCAATTTCCTCAGACTTCTCAGAAATCTTCTTAGTCCAACTTTTTAATTTGTCTTTTAATTTTCCAAACATAATCAAACTAAAATTAAAATATTTATAATATTAACTAATCTAAATTTTTATAAATCTCTTAAACTTAATTTTTACATGAAAGGAATTTTGGTTATAATTGATGGGATGGGAGATTTACCAAACAAACTTCTAAAAGAAAAAACACCTCTTGAAGCAGCTCACACCCCTAATATAGACTTCTTTGCAACACGTGGAGAAATGGGATATATGGACCCAGTCAAACCAGGATTCATTCCAGAATCTGACGAAGCAATTGTCTCAATTTTTGGAAATGACTTATCATCAAGTTCAAGAGGATGGTTAGAAGCAAAAGGTGCAGATATTAAAATGACAAGAGGGGATTTGGCATTCAGAGTAAACTTCGGAACAATAGATTCAAAAGGAGACGTTATTGACAGACGAGCAGGAAGAACACTAACAACAAGCGAAGCACATGAACTCGCAAGAGCAATAACAAACAGAGTAAAAATGCCTTTCAAATTTACATTCATCTCCACAGTTCAACATAGAGCTGCACTTGTATTTAAAGGAGGATTTTCTGAAAATATAACTGGAAACGATTTAACATATATAATGGGGAAAACCAAACAAGAAGGAAGGTGTCAAGCATTAGATGAAACTGAAAACACACAATATACTGCAAATGTTGTAAATGAATTTATTGCAAAAGCCCAAGAAATTTTAGAAAAACATCCAATCAATAAGAAAAGAAAAGAAAAGGGCTTGCTTCCAGCAAACGCATTATTCATAAGAGGTGCAGGAATAGAACTGCCAAAGCTTAAACAATACAAAAAATGGATTTCTCCAAGTTATATGCCTTTAGAAATCGGTTTTTCAAAAACCAGTGGGATGAAAGTCGTAAAATTTGATTATCCAAAGCTAAAACAATTAGATGCTTATAAAAATCTATGGGACGGACTAAAAAAAGCTTGCAAATTTAATATAAAATCAATCAAAAAATTTAGAAAAAGTTTTGATTACGCCTATGTTCATATAAAAGAAACAGATCTTCCAGGACATGATAATAAACCAATAGAAAAAAAGGAAATGATAGAATATATTGATAAAACTTTTATTAAATTTCTAAGAAAAATTGCTCCCCAAAATAAAATAAAAGTGGTAATTACAGCAGACCATTCAACCCCTTGCAAATTAAAAACACATTCAGCAGATCCTGTTCCAGTTTTACTGTACAATGGTTCAATTCTTAAAGAAAAAAAATTCAATGAAAAAGAAGCCAGAAAAGGAACTCTAAGAAGAATTGAGGGAAAAGAGTTTTTGAAAAAAGTTGGGTTTGTAAAATAATAATTAAACATCTAATTCTAATTACAGCAATTATTAAAAAGAAATCTTCATTTTCTAATCCATGATAACTTACAATGATATTTACGAAGCAGCGCGAAAAGAAAGATATTCTGAAAAACTTCAACCACTGGCAAAAAATTTCATTAGAGAAATTGCAATTTATTTAAAAGAAAAAAAAGAAATATCCAAAAAAGAAGATGATGATTTTTCTGATGTAATTCTAAAAACAAAAAAACAACTTGAAAACGCTGTGACACTTTTCAAAGAATTAATGTTAAGGCGAAGAAAAAAAATTCTTAATTTAGTCTTAATAGCTGCTGAAACAGGAATTTCAAAAAAAGATTTTGATAATATGCTTACAATTGAAAAAGAATTATTTGAAGAGTTAATGAAATGTATTGACAATGCAGATGTAAAATTAAATAAAATGTTAAATGGGGAAAACAACTTAAAACAAAAACACACTCTTGTTATTTTCAAAGAAAATGTGGAGGCCTTAGTTGACTTAGATGGGGACACAATTGGACCATTTGAAAAAGGACAAATCGCAAATATTCAAAAAGAAATCGCACAGATTCTAATTGACGACAAAAAAGCTGAGAGTAGTGAATA
>JBDLJZ010000049.1:0-2337 GCA_039714095.1 Nanobdellota archaeon
ATACGAGGGATCTTAGAGAGTCCCACCACTTTACCGTCTGGGATGTAGGCCACACAACAAACAAATAATTTAAATCCCATTTTTCAGGAATTTTAATTTCATAATTTTTATTCAATTCTTTTGCAACTTCATTATAATATTTTGCAACTTTAAATCCTAAATTCCTACTTCCAGAATGAATCATTATCCAAATATTATTTTTTTCATCTTTTTGAAATTCAATAAAATGATTTCCCCCACCAAGAGTTCCCAGTTGATTTTTTGCAGATTCAAATTCTTGATTTACAATTTTATTTTTGCCCCCAGTAAACATTTTTTTTTGAAAAATGTTTCGGGGCACGCCCTTGGGTGTAAATTCATTAAACATTTTTCCTTTTGGAATTTTATGTTTTTTAAATCCAACAGGAACTATCTGTCTAATTTGTCCAATAATTTTTTTAAGTAAATCAATAGATAAATCATCTATCTTCAAAGAAATTTTAACTGCAATTATCCCACAACCAATATCAACACCAACAGCATTTGGAATCACAACATTTTTTGTCGCAAGAATTCCTCCAATAGGCATTCCAAAACCAGTATGAACATCTGGCATAATTGCAATGTGGTGAAATGTAAACGGAAAATTTGCAAGATTTTTGGCTTGTTCTAATGCACCGGGCTCAATTTCATCTGTCCAAATTTTAATTGGAATATCCTCTGAGTTAATTATTTTCATTTTAATTTTGTAAATTCTTAATTTTATTTCTCATTTCAAATATCTCTTTTTCAGTCAACCTAGATAAAATATCTTTTGATTTATCTAAAAATAATTGAGCATTCTCTATAATAAATTCTGTATCCTCCTTTAAGATAATTTTATTGACATAATACTGAGAAATATTTCTCAAATCAAAAGCTTTCTTAATTAATTTAATGTCTTTATCAGAAAAAAAATCAGGCAAAATAAATTTCATTAGTTCCAAAGTACATTGGTGAATTTTACATTTAACTCCAATTTTCATCAAAATTGAGTAAACTGAATAATACATTGAGTAATAGCAGGCAGAAATAGCAAATATTGAATTATATTTTTTTTCGCGATTCATTGTCTCAATAGAATCTTCTGCCATCCTAATATAACTCTTTGCAAGATTATCATTTGGTTCTATTAATTCTATGCCTTCTCTTTGTTTGCAGCACCATTTAATGCTTACCATATTAAATTCACAAACTCCTCAACACCTTTTAAAATTATATGATTTTTTAGAATTTCTTGGATAAAATATTCGTTTTTATTAAATTTATTTTTAGTGGAATTAACAACATTTATTTTTATTCCATATCTTTCCTCAAGAAATTCCACATCTGAAATCTTTCCTATAACAAAAATATCTAAGTCAGAATTTTTTTTATTTGTATAATTTGCATAACTGCCAAAAATAATTAAAATTCCATTTGTTTCTTTTTCAAGTTTGTTAAAAAGTTCTTTAAAGATTTTATAATGGCTAATGAATTTTATTTTTTTATCTATCTCAATTAATCTAATTATTTCTTTTACTTCAATATTCTTCTTATTTACAAAATAATATTTATTCTTTCCTTCTAAAGAAGATTTAAGAATATTTTGTTTTTCCAAAAAAATCAATAAATTGGCAACTGTTTTTTGATTCATTTTCAATTTTTTTGCTAAATTCCTTCCATAGATTCTTTTCTCAATATCAGAAAAAAAAACCGTTAAAATATTTGAAATATTTTTATTGAGTATCATACTACTCATATGAGTAATTTATTATTTAAATCTTTCTTTTGAATTTTCTCTGAGTTAATTATTTTCATATCTATACTAAATAAGAAATGTTTAAAAAATCTATTTATTTAATAAAAATATGGTGATAAAAATAAATCTCTCTAACCGAATATATTATACAATTATTACAATAAGTATTTTGCTTATTTTAGGAACAGGAGTTTATGCTGTCACAGGAGTCAGTCATTCTTTAGATGAAATTGGTTTGCCAAGTTGTGCAGAAAATCAAGTTCTAAAATATCTTGGGGGGGCTTGGGTTTGTGGAACAGATAATACTGGATCATCTTTGCCAACAATAATTAATTCAGGAAGTAAACCTTATATTACTAACGGGGGAACTGCATATATTGACATGTTTTCAAATCATAATACAGTGTCTGGTATGAGATTTTTTGACAAGCAAAGTACAAGATTAGGATATGTTTATGGTCATGAGACTGGTGGATTTGGGCTTCTTAATAATTTGGGACAATGGGCATTGCGAATTCCTAAAAATACTAAAAATGCAATAATTCCTGGAAATTTGAATGTTGGGAGTTTGGCAATAA
>JBDLJZ010000050.1:0-2104 GCA_039714095.1 Nanobdellota archaeon
TACGCCCCCACCGAGATTCGAACTCGGGTCACTGCCTTTCTTCTTTTCTCAAAAAGAGAAATAAGGAATGCTTTTGCATCCGCCTTTGAAAGGGCAGCATACTTGGCCTCTGTACTATAGGGGCAATAAAGAATATTATTGAAATTAGTTTTTAAAGATAACTATGAGCCTGGCTTTGCACAATCTAAACTAAACTTAAAATTCTGCACAATCTTAAATTAATCTTGCACAATAATTAGCTTAGTCTTTTTCATTTAGAAAGTGTTCAACTTCTTTCCTAAAAACCTTCATTTTGTTTAAACAATTATGGCATATACATAAATTAGGCCCTTCTTCTCCGTTAGACATATTTTCAAGAACTGCGTGGGGATTATGACAGAAAACACAAATCTTTTTTTCATGACACAACTCTAAATCTACCATAATGTCGTCATCCTTTTGAACTCCTACTAAACTAACATTGTCTGGCAAATCCATAAATATTAAAGAAGTTTAAACTTTAAATTATTTTCTCTTTAATATTTACAATAACATCTTCCTTCTATATTTGTATAATTTCTTTCAAGATAAGAATCATAATATTTACTTCGATTAGTTTCTTCCCAAATATAAATCGCGTTATTATCTTTTGTATCCCAAATACATTCCATTTTACAATCTCCTTCGCTATCTGAAGTCCAACTTCTTACATTTTCATCTTCTTTATTAAAAGAATCTTTTCCAATTACTTCATTAGTTTTTGCCTTTAAAATATTAAATCCATTCCCAGAAATTAACCATATAGTAAAGTAAATTGCTAATACTATAACAATAATTTCTAAAGCAAGTTTTAGCAAATCATTCATCCCTCGCTTATTTGCTATCATGTACAGGTGAGTGAAAACCCCATTAAATACCTATCGCTTACCTGTAATGTATGAGAGCCCGCTACGTTAATGTATCAATCCCTGAAGAACTTGCTAATAAGATTGATGAATATATTAAAAAATCTAAGTTAGGTTATCGTTCAAGAGCAGAAGTTCTTATTGAGTCTGTTCGCAAATTAATTGGGAAAAAATAATTAAAACTTTGGCATTTTGAATAATCTTCCTTTATCTCCTTCATCACTTAGCTCTAGAATTATTTCTTCACTATCAAATTCAACTTTTTCTTCATTATCATTTCTAGGAAGATCATCACTTATTGCAGTCAAAATATATTGTATTTCAAAGTTTTCACAATATTCTTTAATAACTGAAAGTAAATTTTTCTTTTTCCTATTATCTAATCCCTCAAGAATTCCATCGTGATATACAAATTTGAAAAATGCTTTATCGTGATATGCAAAAAGAACAGATAAATCAAATGCTGCACAAAGAACTTTCCTCCAAGAAGTTCCATCTCCTTCACTTGTAGTTTCTAAAGTTTTTTCATTCTTAACTACTCCTGCATTAAATTCTAAGTTATCTTCTTGATTTAGTTTAATAGAAATTATTGCAGATTGATTAAATACTCTCTCAATAATATAACTAAAAGATCTTCTAATCTTTCTTAAAATAGGATTCCCTTCATTTATCTCTTTTTGGATTTCTTTGACCAATGAATTCCTTACTCCTAAAAGTTTTTCAATTTCTAATTTCAATGTTATTATCTGATCTAGAACATCTAATTGATCTGTAAGATTAAATATTTCTGCTTTTTTGTTCACTAAAACTTTTTGCAATTCTTTAAATTTTTTGAATGTATCCTCCCCTCTTATGAATTCTAAAACTTCTGCTCTTTTTTCATTTTTTTCTTTTAAATTTAATTCCAATTCTTTCTTTGATTGTATTAATTCTTCAAGCCTTTCTTTAAGAAATTTTTTTCTTTCTGTTGTTAAACTTTTTTTAAATTCCAATATTTCTTCATAATTTTTTACAAGGTTATCTTTAAAATAAATATTAGATTCATCAAATACTTGTTTTATCTCATTTAAATTAAATTTAATTTTTACATCTAAAGAGTCTTCAATTTCCTTAATTTCATAATTTATATTATATAGATCATGAAGGCGGGCGGGATCGGCGTCAACGAAAATACCGTCGCAGCATCGCTCTTGGGCAACGACAACACCGGCATCGCTGCA
>JBDLJZ010000051.1:0-2005 GCA_039714095.1 Nanobdellota archaeon
CTTAAATATTTCTATTTACTATATTGTTTATTAATTTCTAACATCTTCATATTTAGAACTTTCGACCAGATGCACTATATTTTTTGTTGTAAATAGTTTTACTCGATGATTAAGTTTTTATTTCTTGGATATTTGATTTGGTATTTTAAATTTAAATCTTTCTTTTCATTAGGATCTAAAGAAAAATTCCATTTAATTTCTCCCGTTTTATCATCTTGTTTTCCTTTTGATTTTTCTAGTACTTCAACTTTTATTTCGTCTAAAGTTGAAACTGGTATCTGATCTAAAATAACCATTTTAATACCTTCAGATTTATTATTTTTAACTGTGATTTTCCAATCTCTTAATTCTTCTTTCTTAGTGCCAATTATTTTTTTAGACTTATAATCTAGTACTTTTTCCCTGTTAATACTTACATTTTTATCTCTACCAAGAGAGATATTCAAAGTATCAGATGCATAACGGACATCTAATAAAGTTTTTCCTACAAAAGTATCTTCAAAGAAAATATTTGCTTCCCCTTCTAACAAACTGTATTGCTCCCAATCCTTAATACTCGCAATTAAAAAAGCTTCTTTTTCAATTTTAGGAACACTGTAATATTGAAAATCTGCAGGTAATTTATAGTTTATCATGTTGACAGAATAGCTTTTATTATCAGACAAGATTGTATAAGGCATATCTATTTCAAAATCTACAGTAGTTTGATTTTCAACCTTTATCAATGGTATCGAATATTCTTCAGAGTCTTCAAATTCAGAAACTTCAATAACCCCTGATGTTTTCCCTTTTAATCTTCCTAAAATTGATTTTTCCCTTTTCATACCATAGGCTGTTACAACCACTTCGTCTAAGGCTGCTTCACTTGGTGAAAGTTCAACATTGTGAATTGAATTTGTTACTTGAACTTCTTTTGTTTCGCATCCTACAAATGAAAAAACTAAAGTATTAGAACCACTTTTTGGTAGTGTTATTGAATAATTACCATCAAAGTCAGTAGAAGTACCAATTGTTGTACCTTTTACTAGTACATTTGCTCCTGGTAAAGTTCCATCACTATCTAGGACGACACCTGAAACCTCATTAATTGAACGATTATAAATTGGAGGAGCAGTATTGTAATTCAAAATATAAGTCTTTAATTCTGGAGCTACGCCTGAAATATTTGGTTCTGCAGAAGATAATTTAAGCTTTACATTTTTCCAGTCAATCTTGGTGTCTTGTTTCACATTTGCTTTGTAAATTAATTCAACAGGCTGATTAACATTTTTTGCTCGAATATCATATGTTGGTAACCAACCTGCATTATCTACTAAGTAAGATAATTCAAGATTAACTCTGGAATTATTTTTAGATTCAATTTTTACTAAGATTTCTCCGTTGGCATATTCTTTTTCAGAAGTTAAAGTGTTAATTTGTTTTTCTAATTCACTCCTCTCAATATTTAGTTCTTTTATGACTTTTCCTTTCTCAATATTGTCCAATTTGAGTTCTGTTAATTTGGAACTATAAAAACTTGATGTACTTTTCAAATTATTTAGACTTAATTCTTGATTCTTGCCACCAATATTTCTATTTTCTTTAAGAAATGAAATCTCATCATTATTTATTTCCTGAAGGGTTTTCTCAATCTTAATCTTTTCATTAATTGATTTAAGAGAATTTTCCAGACTGGCCAATTCTTTGGACTTATCTAATTTGTCTATGTAGTTTTGTTGATGATTAACAGACAAGACAGTTGCATTACCTTTTGCTTTTACCTGAATACTTTTAGCTTTTATAAAAGGCGATAGGTTAGTAAATTTTAAGATAGTTTCACCTTGTTTCAGGTCTATCGTTTTTTTTCTGGTTATTTGAGCTCCTTCAATAAAAACAGTAACTTCATTGATTTCAGTTTTCATTGTTCTTTCAGGAGTTTGAGCATAAGTTGTCCCAAATAGAATAAAGGCTAATAGAAATATTTTGTTTTTCATATTCAATTTTTTCTTTTTTTATTAATTTTCTT
>JBDLJZ010000052.1:0-1985 GCA_039714095.1 Nanobdellota archaeon
CAATTTTTATTGCAATATTTTTGTATTCTAATAAAAAGAATTTGAAAAAAGAGGGTTTGTTATTTTTGTATAAAGCAAGTTGGGGAATTAAGTTAATTAATAAAGTTGGGACAAAATATAAACGAGCTTTGGGCTTTTTGAGTTATATTTCTATTGGGCTTGGTTATGTTTTAATGGCTACTATGATTTATCTTTTTGGGAGAATAATTTATATTTATATTACATTCCCGGTTGTTGTAAAGGCATTGAAAGTTCCTCCAATTATACCCTTGGTTCCGTATTTGCCACAAATTTTTAAGTTGGATTTTTTGCCTAATTTTTATTTTACTTATTGGATTGTAATTTTAGCAGTAATTGCAATTACCCATGAATTTGCCCATGGTATTTTTGCTGCAGCAAATAAAGTAAAAATTAAATCTACTGGTTTTGGATTTTTCCCATTTTTTTTACCTGTGTTTTTGGCAGCGTTTGTTGAGCAAGATGAAAAAGATATGATGAAAAAAAATAAGTTTGCTCAAATGGCAATTCTTTCTGCTGGAACTTTTGCTAATGTTTTAACAGCAATATTCTTTTTTGGAGTTTTAATTTTATTTTTTTCTTTAATGTTTACTCCTGCAGGAGTTGTGTTTAATAATTATGCTACTGCAATTGTTCCTATTTCAGACATAGATTCAGTAAATGGTGTTGGTTTAATTGATAAAAGTTATGAAGAAATATCTGCATTAATGAATGAAGAGGGTTTGAGTAAAATTGAAATTAGTAATGAAAATTATTTTGGGGTAATAAATTCATTTTCTGAACAAAGTAATTCAGCAAATTTATATTATGATGCTCCTGCAATAAATGAAAAATTAAGTGGGGCAATTTTTGAGATAAATAGTGTGAAGGTTATTAGTAAAGACGAATTAAAGAATGAGTTAGACAAATATTCTGCAGGAGAGACAATTTCAATTAAAACAAAAAGTGAAGAAGTTTTAGAATATGAAATTGTGTTAGGAGAAAATCCTTATTCAAATTCAGGGTGGTTGGGAATAGAATTTGCTGAACAAAAAAGTTCTGGAGTTATGGGAAATGTTTATTCGTGGCTTAGTTCATTTAAAGATTCACATACATATTATGAACCTAAATTTGATGGGTGGAGTGAATTTATCTACAATTTATTGTGGTGGCTTGTGTTGATTAGTTTAAGTGTTGCATTAGTAAATATGCTTCCTGTTGGAATTTTTGATGGAGGGAGATTTTTTTATTTGACAATTTGGGGGATAACAAAAAGTGAAAAAATTGCAAGAAAAAGTTTTGCATTTGTAACTTACTTATTTTTATTCTTGCTTTTATTGATTATGCTTGTTTGGGTTAAGGGAATTTTCTTTTAGATAGTTTTATATTTTAATTCTTTTCTCTAATATTATGATTCCAGAAAATGTTAAGAAAATTTTAAAGAAACAACATTATGAAATTGTTGAAAAACATTCTGCTGTGCAAATTTGTCGTTGGACAAAACATTCTTTGAGAGATGAAGGAGTTTGTTATAAAGAAAAATTTTATGGAATTAAATCTCATCTTTGTTGTCAGATGACCCCCGCGGTTATGTGGTGTCCGAATTCTTGTGTTCATTGTTGGCGAGCGATTGAGTTGAATTTGGGGACTGAGATAAAAAAAGAAGATTTTCCAAAAGAAATTATTGATGGGTGTATTGAAGCTCAAAAAAAATTATTGCAAGGATTTAATGTTGATGTTAATAGTAAGAAAGAGCAATTATCTAAAGCAAATCAGGAAAAATATAAAGAAGCTCAAGAGCCGATGCAATTTGCTATTTCGTTATCAGGTGAACCGACTATTTATTCTAAGATTGGAGAATTGATTGAAGAGTTGACACAAAGAGGGAAAACTAGTTTTTTAGTTACTAATGGTTTGTATCCTGAAAAGATTAGAGAATTGGAAGCGAAGAACCAATTGCCTACACAACTTTATGTTTCTGTGAATGC
>JBDLJZ010000053.1:0-1950 GCA_039714095.1 Nanobdellota archaeon
TAAAAATTTATGTCCAAAAAAATAAAAAATCCCTCAAAGATTTCTCCCCAAGGGACATAAAAAAATAATTTTTCAATTAAAATCTATCTAATTCCAAACATCAATACCCAAATCAGACATCTCTTTTGAAACAGGTATAGTTGCTTCATCTAAAGGTTTTCCTAAAACATAAGGAGACTTAACCCCTGTCATAATAGTAATAACTCTAACTTTTCCAGTAAATTCTTTGCTAATCCTTGCACCAATAATAACCTGTGCTTCAGGACTCAAATTTTCAGAAACTGTCCTACCAATAACATCAAACTCTTCTAGTTTCAAGTCAGGCCCACAAGTCACATGAATTAAAGCTCCGCTCGCACCCTGATAATCCACATCAAGTAGAGGATGAGTAAGGGCTTGCTTAACTGCATCAGTAACTCTGTCCTGTGCATTTGATTCACCAATTCCAATTACAGCGACATTTCCGTTCTTCATAATTGAAGACACATCTGCATAATCAAGATTAATCAAACTAGGTAAAGTAATAGTCTCAACAACACCTTTAATCATAGTACTAACAAGTTCATTCGCTACAGCAAAAGCTTGTTCAAGAGGTAATTGTCCAGCAATATCTACTAACCGATTGTTATCTAAAACAATACAAGTATCAGTAGAATCTCTTAATTCCTGAAGTCCAAATTCTGCTTTGTCTATTCTTGCTCTCTCAGATTCAAAAGGCATTGTCACAACACCAATTACAACTGCCCCAGTTTCCTTCGCAGCTTGAGCAACAATAGGTGCAGCACCAGTACCAGTTCCACCACCCATTCCAGCAAGAACAAAAACCATATCAGCTCCATGAACTACTTTTTTGATTTCTGACAAAGCTTCTTTTGCAGCCTCTCTTCCAATTTGAGGTCTTCCACCAGCACCAAGTCCACGAGTCAACTCTTTACCAATTAAAAGTTTCTCATCAGCCTTAGTAACACTCAAATGCAAAGCGTCAGTATTACAACTATAAATTGTAGCCCCATTAATACCTTTGTTAAAAAGCCAAGTAGTCATATTACCACCACATCCGCCACAACCTACAACCTTAATATTTGCCTTTCCAGCTTTCAGCTCATCAAAATTAATACTATGAGAATCTGAATTTTCTATTGCTTCTCTTGCAAAATCTAAAACCATCTTTTTTTATTCCTCCTTTTCATTATATCCTCCCTAGTTAAACTAAAGAATTTCATGCAAACAAAAAATCAAATTCGTTTATATAGATTTTGACAATAAAAAATGGATATCAAAAATAACTTTTTTTAATTCTCAAAAAATTCTTCCAATTTTTTGATTTTTTCCCAGCCCTTTTCTAAAAGAAAATTAGATTTTTCAACAATTATTTTCAAAAATTCATCATTAACTAAAATCTTCCCATCTTTCACAATAGGGAACTCTAATTTCTCAGTACTATTCAATTCCAATAAAATATTTTTAGAAATTGTATTAATTCCAGAACGCTTAAATCCTATATGTTTTGCATTTTCCAACAACTCTGAAGCACATTCCAAATTCTTACAAGCAATATGTAAAATTGGCGGTTCCATCTTAAACTTGATCATTCCTTTACTCATAAGATTATCCAATTCTTTTTTGCCCTCAGTAAAAATTCTTGAAAAGAATTTTTCGGGGTACGCACGAAGTGTGTCAAATTCTTCAAAACCAATCTCATCGTGCCAAACTTTCAAAAATAAACCACTACCTTTTTTATTTTCATCTTTCATCAAAACAATTCTTCCAGCACACGACGATGTTGTATAATAATTTTCAGAATTATTAATTAAATTGCAAAGTTCAATAATTTTCTCATCCCAACTTTTTTTAGAGGATTTATCTGACTTTTCTAATATATCCTTTTTTCTTTGTAAAAAATTACTTTGTAACATTTTTCAAAACTTCCCTCAACTCTTTCTCCAACTT
>JBDLJZ010000054.1:0-1905 GCA_039714095.1 Nanobdellota archaeon
TGAAGAAGATATTTTATATTTGGGAAAAATTTTGAAAAAAGGAGATAGGATAGGAATTGATACTTTTCGTTTGCATTTTAAGGAATATTTAGAATTAATTAGAAAAGCTAAAAGAGATGGCAAATTTCCCAAAGGAGTGAAAATTGAGAATATTAAAATTCATCAGAGTTTTCATCTTTTTATTTATGGAATTTTAGGTTATTGGGAAGAGAAAATTAAAAACAGAAAATTAGTTTATATGAAAGATAGACATGAAAAAACTTTGAATTTTTTTAAGAGGATTGTTAAGAAGTTTATTCGGCTTTAGATTTTTCTTCTATTTCTTTAACTTCTAATTCTAAATCAAACATTTCTTTGAATTTCTCCTTAAACATTGGAACAAATTGTGCAAATTGTTTTGGAGTTTTAATTATTAGTTTTTTGCTTGTGCCCTTTTGAGTATCTTTGATTTCAAAATCTAAATCTTGTTTGAATAAAAAATTTATGAATGATTTTACTTTTTCTTTTTTGTCTTCTATTTTTCTTTTTACTTTTATTTTGTAATTTACAATTTTTCCTGCTATTGGATTATTAAAATCTGTCATAACTCTTCCTCCTGAAACAGAAATTATTCTTGCTATTTTTCCGTCAAAATTAAAGACTGCTCCTGGAAAAGGATTTATTTTTTGCTGATGAAAAATTTTCATTGGAATAATCTGGACAAGTTTTGAATCTCTTTTTCCAAATGCATTTTCTGGTTGTAATTCTAGGTCATATTCTCCAATTTCTTTTCCAATTAGAAAATCATCAACACCTTTTAGAAACATTCCTTGGCCTAGAGAAAAAATAAATGGCTTAGGTTCAAGTTTTAATTTTGATTTTTCTATATCTTCTTTAATATTTGAATCAAAAATATCTCCATCTTTAGCCTTGCCTGTGAAGTCTATTTCTATAAAATCGTTTTTTTGTAAGGTCATATGTTTTTTTTGAGTAAAAATATTTATAAATGTATTTAATTTTTGTTATTTATGGTTTTAAAAATTATTAATGCTACAGAGGCAAGAGTTGGTACAAATATTCTTCTTGACACAAAACCATTCACAGTTAAAAAAATTGACGTGAGTAAAACAGGTAAGCACGGACATGCGAAATGTCGTATTGAGGCTGTTGGAATTCTTGAAGGAAATAAAAAAGTTTTTGTAATTCCTGGACACGATAGATTAGAAGTTCCAAATGTTGATAAAAGAAAAGGGCAAATTCTTTCTAAAGGAGATGGAAAAGCAAGTTTAATGGATTTAGAAAGTTTTGAGACAATTGATGTAAATTGTCCAGATAAAGAAGTTTTTGAGCAATTAGAAGAAAGTGGAAATTGTGAGTATTGGGATATTGAGGGAACAAGATTGATTAAGAGGAAGTTGTGATTAACAAAATTTAAAAACCAATTTTTTCTAAACTATTTATGGCAAAGATACCAGAAGCACAAAATAGATTATTCAAGAATGTTTTTGTTTGTAAAAAATGTCAGACAAAAAGAAAAGCAAAAACATCGCAAATTTTGACAGAAAAAGTTAAATGTAGAAAATGTGGAAAAAAGGTGTTTCGTCCTTTGAAGAAGAAGTAAAATGATTTGGAATGAGAACATTTTTTATGATTATTTAATTTTAAGTTCTATTGATTTTTTTAATGGTACAGATGTACAAAAAGATTTTATTAAAAAAAATTATTTAATTGAAAAGGGATATGTAGAAGAAAATAAAATTACTTTGAGTGGGTATCCTATTATAAATTATAAATTTACAGAAAAAGGACAAGCAATTAAAGAGAATAAAAAATTAAGAGGAATTGTTAAAAAATTAGAGAAAGTAGAAAAAGATATTGGTCTGAAACATGGAAAGATTAAAACATCTAGTGAATGTTTTATGATGA
>JBDLJZ010000055.1:0-1860 GCA_039714095.1 Nanobdellota archaeon
CAAAATCTTTTTTTTGGTCTTCATCTATATAATCTAACATATACTTTCAAGTGTATAAGTATATTTTTTTTGCAAAATTTCTAAAAAGTTTTAAATATATACTCTTTTTATAATTCCTATGAATTGGAAAGAATTTTTTATGCCTTCGTGGAAAAAGTTTTGGATTTTGGTTGCTCTATTTTTGATAAGTAGAATTTCTATTTATACAATATATGTTTTTGGTTATAGTGGATTTCCAGATTTTGTTCTTTATATTTTTAGCGTTATTTATTATTTACTTGACCCTCTTGCATTAATATCTTATTTTTTTTTTGGAGCTGAGTTTTACAGGACGTTTGTACGTACCTCTATTTCTTATCCAATAATAATTATTTACCATTATCTATTAGCATGCATAGTCTTATTTTTCTATAGAAAATTCAAAAATAAAAAATAATTTTTTTACAAAATCTTTTTTTTGGTCTTCATCTATATAATCTAACATATACTTTCAAGTGTATAAGTATATTTTTTTTGCAAAATTTCTATTTTTTATTCCATAAATCAATATAAAGTTCTCTGGCTTTTCTTTTTTATGGACAATATAAAATTTGGAATAGTAGATAAAATTAGTAAGACAAGTTTTAAGTATAATGATTTGAGAAAGATTTCAAAAATAGAGAGCATTTCTCCTCCGAGTGTTTTTATTGGTTCAAAGCTGAAATATCCTCTTGTGAATGTTGGGATTTTGTCGCCATTGAATAATTTTGAGAATGCGTGGATATATGACGATGCAAAGTATTGGGCAAAAAATGATTTTAGAATTTCAGATGTTATTAAATTAAGAGATAGTTTGCTTAATTCTCGTTTTCAATCTAAGGTTAGTGACTCGCGTTTTGGAAAAAAATTTGTTGGCATTGCACAAGAGATTGCGATTGCGTCAAAACCAGTTGATGTTGAAATTGAATTAAAAAGAAATTTAAATTTTGATAGAAAAAAAGATAGAGTTTTGATGCATCAGGGGATGAATGCTCCCCTTAAAAAAGCTACAATAACAGAGAATGTTAAGGTTGATAAAAAAGTTGATAGAGTTATTAATGAAGACATTAAATCAAAACAAGGAATTGAATATTTATATAAGAATAATTTTGATGAATATGTTTTGAGTAAGATTTTGAGTGTTGGTGTTTTGGGTTTGAAAAAAGATAAGCGATTTGTTCCGACGCGATGGAGTATTACAGCTACGGATGATATTATTTGTAAAAATATTTTAGAAAAAATTAAAGATTACAAATGGATTGAGAATTATGAATTATTTTTTGGAGAATTTTTAGGCAACCAGTATTTAATAATGCTTTTTCCTAATGTGTTTAGTTTTGAATTATTTGAATTGTATCTTCCTGGAAGTTCTTGGAATCTTTCGCAAGAAATTAAAGCATCAACTGATTATGAAAACTTTTCTGGAAGAAAAATTTATGCAAGTAATTGTGCTGGAGGTTATTATGCTACACGTTTGCCGATTGTTAAGTATTTAGATTCAATAAAAAAACAAGCAAGTGTTTTGGTTATTAGAATTGAAACTCCTTCGTATTGGGCAAGTCTTGGTGTATGGGTTGTGAGAGAATCTGTAAAAAAAGCTTTGGAAAATAAAATTAAATTTGATTCAATAGAAGAATTAATTAAGAGTGTTAAACAAATTTCAAAAATTAAATATAATTTTGATTGTGAAAGTATTTTGGATAATAGTAAATTATTAAGAGAAATTAAACCACAGAAAAATTTAGGACAATGGTTTTAAAAAAGAGAAATTATTGACTCCTGAAATGAAAAAAGCCTGGAAAAAGTGGAAAAAGGAAAAACGCGAATTCAGTAATAAAATAA
>JBDLJZ010000056.1:0-1705 GCA_039714095.1 Nanobdellota archaeon
CCTCCAATAGAAAATACTTCTTCTGGTGGTTTAGGAAATAATTCATCTATGGCAGTTTTGTATTCTTTAACAGAGTTTTTTCCTAAAAAATATCCTGCTGTTCCTGAGGCGATTATTAAAATAATTGAGATTATAATTATTGCAGTTAAGTTTTGTTGTGCTTTTTTGTTTGTCATTTTATTATTAGTTGATTTTATTTTTTAAATGTTTAACAACGATACAATATTATTGCTCTTAATCTTGCTGCATTGCCGCTTCCAACATTATTGTAAACATATAGATTATCACCATCTCTATAAGCTCGACTACTATAGATTGGTCCCTTTGATGATACTGAAACTTCTGCACTAATGATAGTTTTGGGATAAAGACCTGATAATGAACCTTGTAATTTTTGCCAAGTATTATATGAACTCCAGCCAGAATATGAAAATTCTTTAAAACAAACATTGGAACTACCAAATTTAATTCCATCAGTTCCACATTGAATAATTCCATTTGCATCTGTGTAAATTTTCTCACAGTTTTTTGTTGAACTTATTGCCAAACTCCCTGCAGTAATTCTCCCAGTCCCAGTTATTGTATTTGCCCTATAACGAATTGTATCTCCTGAAGATGCTCCTAAGTAAATGTTATCTGAATAAATATATGTTGTTGGAACTGAACTCGTGACATAAAAAGGTTTGCTTCCTCTAACCATTAAGTAATTTCCATTATTTTGAAGATAAGAACTTGAACCTATATTTATATTTCCTGAGGTTGTTAAACTTTTTACTGATAAATCTGTTGATGAGGAGATTGATGTTCCTGTATTGTCTACTCCATCTGCAAATCCAGAAGGGATATTATCTATTTCTCCCCAATCATGTCCAGGATTTGATACAGCATAAACTCCTGTACCTAAAATAATTAAAATTCCGAGAGTAATTATTGAATATAATGTTCTATTAGAGAAATTTATTTTTATCACCATTGAGATTGTTAAATAAATAGATTTTTTAAACATTTCCTATTTAGTATAGATATGAAGCACAAAATTCTTGCTCGCGGCTTGCACCACAGGAGTGCTCCGAAAAATCTTGGAAAAAGATTTTTACTAGGGGCGGAAGCAATAATTTACAAAAAAGATAATCTTGTAATTAAAAAACGAGTTAAGAAATCCTATCGGATTTCTGAGATTGATGATAAGATTCGGAAATTGCGAACTCGTGGTGAGGCCAAATTGATTGAACGACTGTCAAAAATAATTTTAGTTCCAAAAATTTCAAAGTCAAGTGAAATTTCTAAAGAGATTGTTATGGAATTTATTGAAGGCAAAAAACTTTCTGAACATTTGAATAATTTTAGTTTATTTGAACAGAAAAAAATTGTTGGGAAGATTGGAGAGAGTGTTTCTAAACTTCACAATGCAAATATTATTCATGGAGATTTGACAACTTCAAATATGATTTTAAAAGAAGAAGTTGGATGTCGGAAGTCAGATATCAGATTATACTTTATTGATTTTGGACTTGGCTTTCACAGTGTAAAGATTGAAGATAGGGCTGTTGATTTATATTTGTTGAAACAGGCATTGGAAGCAAAGCATTTTGAAAATTTTAAAATTCTTTTTAGTGAATTTTTAAAAAATTATAAAAGTAAAAATAGGGAAAAAATTTTGGAGCAGTTGGGGAAGGTTGAGAAGAGGAGGAGGTATAAAAGTTAA
>JBDLJZ010000057.1:0-1675 GCA_039714095.1 Nanobdellota archaeon
AAAAATTTTAATTTTACTTCCATTAAAAGAAAAAACAAACAATCTTTAAAAGGATGTTTAATAAATTATTTTTTACTAAATTCTTTAGGTTTCTTCTTAAAAATAAAAACTATTAAAAAATTTGTAATTAAAATCATTATAAAAACCAAAAAAATCCAAAATAAATGATACCAAATTCCTGACACATTTACAAAACTAACACATGAATTAAAAATGCAATTTACATTTTTTTCAGCAGGAGAAAATAATAAACTCAATAAAAAAATTAAACTAATTTCTAAAAAACTAATCTTCCATGCATCAGTTCTTTTTAGTTTAATTAAATAAATTGCGTAAAGTGCAAAAGGAATAATATAAATATGTTGCAAAGTTATAAAATTGCCCAAAGTTTTTTGTCCAACAAATAAATAATCAGTAATGCCAAAGAAAGGATTCCCTGTAATCAAACGATAAAAAAAATCAATATTCCAAAAAATAAGAGGAATTATAAGAAGATTCAATTGACTTAAAATAAAAGAAGAATTTCTCATAAGCATTCCAATTCCAACAAACAAAAGTCCAAAATAACATATCCATAAAATTCCAAAATAATTTTTGCTAATTAATGTATTAATAATTGCCAAAATTCCTAAACTAAAAAAATAAATTCCCAATACAAAAACAATTAATTTATTTGTCTTTAACTTCATAAATTACTTTTGCAAATAAACTATTTAAGAATTTTGCAAAAGTAATCCCAATGGGCGAGCATTAAATAATTGCGAGTATAAAGATTTTTAGAAAAAAATCTGTAATGAAATAAAAAAGGAAAAGCGAATTATAAATTAAACTAAAACAAGATATAATTAAATTTTTAAACCTTAAACCTAAGCAATGCTCCAACCCCAGATAAATTCTTAAATTGTTCGCCCTCACTTGTTTCAGTAGAAGTAATTTCAATTGTTGAACCAATGTTTTCTGCCAAACTTTTCAATTCATTTGTCTTTTCTTTATCAAAATCTTTAGACAAAAGCAAAATATCAACAGCCCCATATTGCAATGCTTTTCTAACATCTTCCTCTTTATATGTAACCATTTCTTTATTCTCCCCAAGAGTTTCAAAAAACTTTTCTAATAATTGTTTCTCATGAATAATTTCTTGACTTGCTAAAATATCTTGCGACTTCTCAACAAGTTCTTTTAAACCAGACTCATCAGTATCTCCCAAATCAATTCTTCCAATAATCTTTTCTTGTAATTGCGCAGTTAAATATTCTCCTTCAATAAATTCGTCTTTAGTAGGAATTGGCCCCCCAATTAAAATTCCCTTAAGTTTTGGATTTTGAAAAAAAGCATTTTTAATTTCTTCTGCAATTCTCTTGTAAAAATCTTTTGTCAAACCCTCTGTAATTCTATGGAATCTTTGAGATGAATTATGAACAACTAATCCGTTAGCAATAAAATTATGACTCTTAGTTTCAATATCCACTGTCTTAGAAATCCCAACCGATTCTATTTTTGAAATCTTTACCGCAATCAAATTTGAATTGCAAAATAAATCCAATCTTTTTCTCAAATCTTCATTCTTTATTTTATCTAAAATTTTCTTTCTAAAAATGCTCAACACTGAATAGGCTGGAAACTATACTTTGAGGAGAAAAAGATGAATGGCGCACAAATAATACTGAAGATGCTT
>JBDLJZ010000058.1:0-1659 GCA_039714095.1 Nanobdellota archaeon
GGCTTCTTAATAATTTGGGACAATGGGCATTGCGAATTCCTAAAAATACTAAAAATGCAATAATTCCTGGAAATTTGAATGTTGGGAGTTTGGCAATAAGTTCAACAAAAAACTGTGAGAAAATTTACACAGATGCCTCTGGAAATATTAAGTGTGGAACTGACAGTATAAATCCTCAGATTGTGTCCAATTCAAGACCTTGGTATTATTATGCATCTGCCTCCTGTCCATCTGGAAAAAAAGTGGTTGGAGGAGGTTGTAATTGTGTTAAAGGTTTGGTGGATTCATATCCTACCTCTTCTGGATGGTATTGTCTTTGTGATAGTTATTGTGGAGGTAGTTCTTGTGCTACAGCTTACGCAATCTGCATCTAAACTTTTAAAAATAAAATTAACTAATTCAATTTATTCTTATTCTCTAAGAACTCTTTAATAATTCTTCACTAAAAATTAAATGCAACAAAAAATTCCTAAGCACATCATCCTCTCTTTTATCAGATAATTTTGTCAAACCCATATATTTCTCAAAAGCCCCTGTCTTGATAATCAGCAAAGGAAAATGAAATTTCATCAATAACCAATTTACTAAAATCCTAGTTGTTCTGCTATTTCCATCCACAAAAGGATGTATTCTCTGATGCTGATTATGAATAAATCCAAGTTTATTTAAGCACTCTTCTCTTGTCTTAATACAATTAAATTCTTTGCAAAATTTCTCTAACTCAAAAACAACTTTTTCAGGAGAGGTTGTTTTAAAATTAGGATTGCCAAAAATTTTATTTTGAGATTTTTTAAAATTTCCAGCCCCTTTATGCAAAGAAAACAAGCACATTTTATTTATTTCTTTTAAATGCTCTAAACTTATGTCTTCATCTAAATGATCAATTACATAAAGAATTGCTTCATTCAAATTTTTCACCATTTGAATATCTTCACTTGGCTTGTCAGGATAAACAGAATTTAAAATTAAATCAATAGTCTCCCCAATACTTACTGTACTCCCTTCTAACTGTGCAGAGCCAGCCAGAAACTCAAAAATCTTTATTCCAAAAGGATTTATCTCTTTTCTAGGGAGCTTCAAAACTTTTTCACTAATTTCATTATAAGAAAGATATCTCTCGCTAATATTCTTTTTTAAATTATACTTCTCTTTTATCAAGTAAAACATAGAATGATTCAACAAAGTTCCAAGCTTAGGATTTCTTTTCCATAAAATCAAAAATTGATTTCTTTCAAAAAAATTAATAATCTCTTTATTTTTCTTATTATTAGATAACTCCCTCGGATTAATAATTGGGAGGGATTTTTGTAAGAATTTTAAAATTGTGGGGGTGTTTGCAGAAAACCAAACATTATAATTAAGATTATTTTTCAAAGAAAATTTGATTATTTTAAATACAAAAGACGTTTTATTATTTTTTACAGGTATCAATAATCCATCTTTATTTTTCCTAACCCACTTTTCTCTAATTAGTGAATTAATTTGTGAATAAATAGCAGTATTAAATTTAATGTCTTTAGGTTTACAAGGTGCATTCTCTATTATCTTTACAAATACATCATATTTTGAAGGCATATAATCCATAACCAAGTATCTTTTATAAAATTAACTTTTTTTATAAAAAAATTATGATTTCTATTAATTATAATAAAATCAAAT
>JBDLJZ010000059.1:0-1626 GCA_039714095.1 Nanobdellota archaeon
CAAAACCAATTCTTTCCCAATATAAAGCATTTACCAAATAAATTCAAACAAAAATTAACAATTCCAAAACCAAAACTTCCTCCAAGATTTCAAGATATTCATCCCGTGCCAACAGAAAAAAAAATTGATTTGGGAAAATTAAATCCAATTATAAAAGACCCAATAGTACAATCAATAGAATGTGACGGCCCAAATATTCAAATTAAAATTATTACAAAAACAGGTAAAAAGAGGGATATAAAAATAATTTTAACAGAAGAAGAAATAAACAAAGTTATAGAAACATTTTCACAAATAACAAAAATTCCTCCAATAGAAGGAATTTACAAAGTTGCAGCAGGGAATCTTATTTTTTTGGCAACGATTTCAAAAGTTATTGGTTCAAAATTTGTAATTAGAAAAATTCCACAACAACAAAGACAAAATATTCAAATGCGAAAGCAAAGAAGATTTCCAAATCCTAAAAAAATAATAAGGAGGTAAAAAGTAGACTTAATACATGATCTGTAATTCAAAAAATATTTTTCTAAGATGAATAATAAAGATAGGCTTTCTAAAAAGGAATAAATTTGATTTTTATTTTCATACACTTCTTAAAAAACAGAAGTTTTATAACTTTAAATAATTATTATAACTCTATGTCCACAACAACACTCATTGCCAAGATAGTTTCGGTTTACTTCATTGTAACTGGTCTTGGTTTCATTTTTTCCAGCGAATTTTATAGTACCATGATTGCGCACACAGGAACAGATCCTGTTCTAATCAATCTTTCAGGAATGGTACATTTTTTTATTGGAATGACCATTCTTGTTAATCATTTTTTGTGGAAAAAACCATTTCAAATAGTAGTCACACTTCTAGGGTTCATGTTTCTTTTGAAAGGTGTGTTTTTAATTGCATTACCTGAACTTACATTACAAACAAGTAACAACCCTGCACAGGTACCATGGATAATGGCATTAGGTTTTATTGCTGTAGGAATCACAATAGGTTACTTTGCATATTTTACTAAGCAAGTTTCTTCTATCGAAAAAAAATCAAATTTATAAGAATTGAGGAAAGCCTATCATGCTAAGTAAGAACGAAAAATATTTTTTGAACTCAAGCCACGTTGCGCTCTCCTCCTCAGCGTCGGTAAACCAAAAATTCTGATTTTGATATCTTCGTTTAACGCTTCAATGCTTAATTAGAGAAAGAGCATAACACGCTGATTAAACGAAATTGCTGAAAATAAAAAAGTAGACTTAATTCAAAAAACAAATTTTACATTAGAATGGTAGGTTTCATTCACTTCTCTTATCATTTTTTCAAAAGGACCAAAACTTCCAATTAAAGAATGTTTTGTAAGTTCCATAGAGTCTATTTCACCAGATTCATAGGCTGATTTTAATCTTGTATTGTATCTTGCTTCAGCCTGTGCAATAGAATGTAATCTTCCATTTCTCCATTCTTTCCACTTTTTTGCTTCTTCTTCGGCTGGCAAAATTAAATTATTATTTGCCGGTCCTTTTGAATCAAAACCCCATTCTAATTTCTCTGCTTCTTCTTTTGCCACAAAAGTAAAATCTATTTTTTTCATATAATTGTTGTTACTTTATAGTTTATAAATATTTTGATTTTCCA